>NZ_KE383881.1:0-49304 GCF_000422585.1 Hugenholtzia roseola DSM 9546 | reverse complement strand
GATGGCGCAAGGGTAGCACGCATATTGCTGGGCGTTTCGCCTAAGTAATAAACGATTTGAATAACAGGTATTTGGTATTTTTTTTGTAAAATGGCATGATATTCTTGCATACGAAGCACCATATTAGGTTCATTTCTTGCTTGAAATTCTAATTGTAGGATAAATTCTTTTTCGTCTTGGGTGGTGATAAAAATTAGAAAATCCGCCTCTCGTTCTAAGGTAGTTTGTAATTTATCTTTTAATAAAGTATGCTCTTTAATTTGAAAACCTAACTGCCTTTTTGAAAACTGCAAAACATAGGCTAAGATATTCTCCTTTAAAATTTTATCGTAAAGATTTTGTTCTTTTTGATTAGGTTTTTTGTCTTCCATAAAAGATTTTACGCGCTAATTAGGCTGTGAAGATACGATTTTTTTTGAAAATATCAGCACTTTGGATAGTTTTTTGATACGTTACTTGAGATTGTAGGATTATAAGACCGAGGCGTAGACCGCGCCTAACTTTTAGTTTATTTTTTGGTTATGGAAACTCTACGAATAATAGGAAGCAGGGAATTATACTAATAAATAAACTTATTCATATAACTTAATACTAATTTTTTCTATTATATACTTGTCTCTTTCTGCTTGACAGTCTGTTAGTGTTAAATCTTCATTAAAATAAAATAGTATTACATATTTTTCTTTTTTAATATAAACAACTTCATCATCAAAATCAAATACCGAGTGTATTTGACGTAACTCCTTTAAAGAGCTACCCAAGCAGATAGTATTAAGATAACTCCCTTTAAACAGATTAGTTACACTTATATATATTAATCGAGATTCTAATATATTAAATATAAAGGTAATACTATTAAAATAACAATAGTATATCTCGTCAGGAAATATTGCTTGCATAGATAAGATGTTATCTCTGTACAAATACTCTGTTTGTACAAACTTATTTCTAAACTCTGAAAAAGTCATGCCTAAATTTATAGAACCAAGAGATTCCACAGAAATAGGTTGTTTTAATAAGTCGTGTATATTATTCATAATTTATTGTTTTTAATGAGTTAAAAATTCGCCCTATCAGTATGGCAAATCTTGGATTTGCGTTGTAAGATGGTGCAAAAATAGCAAAAAACAAATGCAAAATGCTATTTTTTAGAGGTTTTGATAGCAGCAGCCTTGCAAAAACAAGATTGGCGGAATGGATTAGACTTAGTTTATTCTTGGGTTATGGAACACTACGCACAACGGTCTGAAAGCCCCTTTTTATTTCAATCTCACCTCGAACAAGACAGTGCCTTGTCCCTGCATTTGGTTAGCGGTTGGGTTCGTCCTTTTGTTCAAGTGATTGCTTAAATAATTGATTAAATAGCCAAGCCAATACCAAAACAAAGGCGCAACCGATAAGATTATACCAAAGGTATTCTATCTTGAAATAACTTTTGAGAAAGAAGTAATGCAGCAAAATTAGACCCTGACTAAGGCAGGCAGCCCAAAGCAACGGCACAGTACGCACCTTTTTGAGGAAAAAAGCAACCAAAAAGATACCCAAAACTACCCCATAAAACAAAGAACCCAAGATATTGACCGCCTGAATCAGATTTTCTAAGCGGCTTGCAATTTGAGCAAACAAAATGGCATAGAGTCCCCAAAGTGCTGTAAGCAAACGATTTGCACCCAGATAATGTGCGTCAGAGGCTTGTGGTTTGAAATTGCGTTTGTATAAGTCGAGCAAAGTAGCCGAAGAGAGTGCCGAAAGTTCGGACGAGGCAGAAGACATCGCCGCCGAAAGCATCACCGAAATAAGCAAACCCACCAAACCGATAGGCATTTTGTCTAAAATAAAACTAATAAAAGCGTAATCTAAATCGCTATTTCGTTTGGTCTTGATGCTTTTATCGTCGGCTTGCTTTTCGGGCGTAGAGATAAGCGTGCTAATGACCTGATTGCGAATCTGCTCATGTTCGGCTTGTGCTTCTTTGAGTTTTTGCAGCGTTTGAGGTGCTATTTCGCCCTCTCTTTGTTGTAGCATCTGCAAAATCGCTTCTTTTTTTGCATCAAAATTAGCATGATACTGTTTTTCTAAATTTTCTAATTGCGTCGCTTGGGCAGGGTTTTGTTTCACATAATTTTGATATTCATTTTGGTTAAAATAAATAGCAGGTTTTTCAAATTGATAAAAGACGAAAAGCAGAATCCCTACCCCCAAAATCATAAATTGCATGGGAATTTTGAGAATCCCATTCATCAATAGCCCCAAGCGGCTTTCAGTAAGTGACTTAGCCCCCAAATATCGCTGCACCTGCGAATGGTCTGTCCCAAAATAAGAAAGGGAAAGGAAGAAACCACCCAAAAGTCCTGACCAGACATTGTACCTTTCGCTCAAATCAAAGTTGAAATCTATGGGGTTTAGCCTTTCCATCTTGCCTGCAATGTGGAGCGCGTCGGGTAGGCTAATTTCCGAAGGCAGGAGTTGGAAAATTAGCACGCCTGCCGCCACCATGCCAATCAGAATCGTCGCCATCTGCAATTTTTGGGTCTGACTCACTGCCTTTGCCCCCCCAATGACGGTATAAATCACGACCGAAACGCCAATCAGAATGTTGAAGATGTCGATTTTCCACCCCAAAACAGTGGAAAGAATCAGGGCGGGCGCATAGATAGAAAGCCCTGCCCCTGCCCCCCTTTGCAGCAGAAAAAGAAAAGCCGTTAGGGTACGGACGCGCACATCAAAACGCTGCTCCAAATATTCATAGGCGGTATAGACCTGCAAACGGTGATAAATCGGCACAAAAGTAGCCGAAAGGACAATCATAGCGATAGGCATACCCAAATAGATTTGGACAAAGCCCATGCCATTGCCATACGCCTGCCCAGGGGTAGAAAGAAAGGTTATCGCGCTCGCTTGCGTCGCCATAATGGAAATGCCCACGCCAAACCAACTCAATTCTCTATCTAATAAATGGCTCTGTAAGTGGTTAGACTTTTGGCGTACTTTCCAAATGCCAAACAAAATGATGAACAACTGCGTACCCAAGAGTACGACCCAATCCCAAAATTGCATAAAAATTGTATGATAAGATAGAAATAGTTTTTCAACCTTTGAAAAAAACCGTAGTAAGGTCTAAGCCAAATTTTATTGTGTATCGAACTTTGAAAACAGCGTATTTTTCACAGAACCTACTATTAGTGAGGTTCGGAGGGTAAAAGTATTGAAAAAAACTGGGTCTGACTAACCAAAACGGCGGTATTTCGTATTAAAAAACATAAAAAGAGAGCTATTTTTGCTTTTTTAAGTGTCATTGCGGCTTTTTTGCCCAAAAAAGGAACAATATGAAATGCTATCTCTCTTATCGCCCTTTGTCGAAGTGGCTCTTTTTCACGCCTTTGCTGCCCTTCTGCCGCTTGTCTTTTGTTGGGCTTTTTTTGATGTTCTTCCTCACATTGAGCTTTTTTTCAAAAGTTGAGGCACAACGCTTTTCTACCGATTTGTGGCATCAGGGCGAAGTATATCCCTTTCAAGAAGCCCCACTTAAAGGCGAGGTTCGGTATAATTTTGAGCAGAATAGTCTAATTTTAAAACTTGATAATGGCACTTTACGCAGTTTTCATGCCAGCCAAATAGAAAAGTTTTTTATCAATGATGCCCTTAAAAAACAGACGCGCTACATCTTTTCGCTACCCTATTTTTCTGCCAAAGACCCCAATTATCAGACGCTACATTTTTTCGAGCTTCAAATAGAAGGGGAGCTAAATTTGCTTTCGCGCGAAATCTTTGTGCAGGACTATCTCTATGCCTATAACCCCTATTTTGGCTATTCACAGCCCTATCAGGTCTTGCGCGAGTCGCAGGAGTGGTTTCTTTTCGAAATAGAAGGCAGTCGTTTAGTGGCTTTCCAGACCGAAGACAAAAACCTTTTGCGCGAGCAACTTTTATCCTTTATGGCAAATAAAAAAGAGCAGGTCTTGGCATTTATTCAAGAAAAAGACCTAAAATTGCAAAAGCAAGCCGATTGGTTTGCCCTGATTCGCTACTACAATACGCTTTTTGAAAACTAATTGTCTAAGTCGGTTTTGAAAACTGCCTCAAAAAAATGGCGGTCTTTTCTCTTTGGAATAAGGGAGCGGTAAAATTTGCACCAAAATTGCGCTTATCCCTTAGACGCTTCTCTTAGACACTTCTCTCTGCGTTTTGAAACACTGCCCAAACGCCCTCTGTTTATTTTTGTATCCTTTGTATCCTATGAAACACTACCAACAAGCATACTTATTTTTTCCATTTCTAAAAAAAATAAGAGGCGCGTATTTTCGCCTTCCCATAGCCTTACTGTTTTTGGCAATTTTGAGTAGTTGCTGGAAACGCTCCAACTGCCCCACTTATGCCGATTCCGACCCGAAAGTGCTATTTGGGCAGGAAACTTTTGCCGACCAAATGAAAAAAACCGAAGCACAGTTTCAGCGCAAATCCGATAAAAAAATGAAGTCGGAAGGCAAATCGGCACGTAAAAAATCTAAAAGTGCCAAAAAGAAGCAACACAAACAACAAGGAAAATAAGGCGGAAGCCTCTCTTAGAAAAAAGACAAAACAACCCCTACACAGGCTTTTGGTCTGTGCTGCCTCAAAAAAAGCGCGTAAAGCCTATTTTACTCCACATTTGCCGAAATCCCCCTATCCAAGATAGCGAGGCACATGGCAGAAAGCGTGTCATAATCGCCTTTCTTGACATTGCATTTGCCCTTGAAATGAATTATCCACGTGCATTGTTCGGCTTGTTCGCGCGAGTGTCCGCAGACATCTACAAGGGTATTGATGACGTGTTCGAAGGTATTGACATCGTCGTTATAGACAATAAGTTTTCGCGTTTCTTGTTCTATGACCTCCGTTTCTACTTGTTCTAAAACTTCAACTTCGGGGGCGGAAAGTCTGATGGTGTGGAATATCATAAATCAATGCGTTTGAGAAAAAGAAAATGGTATAGCAAAGATACGATTTTTTTTGCCAAAGCGTTTCCTTTTCTATGCGGCGCGAAAGAGCGGGGCAGTCCGTTTTTTCTATTAAAAAAACCAAAAACTATCTATCCTTTTTCATCATATTTACATGAAAGAAATTTTTTTGAGTGCTATCTCTGCCTTAGCCATCGGGCTGCTGCTGATACCAGAAATTATCAAGATTGCGCATGCCCGCAATATGCACGATTTGCCCGACGAGCGCAAACTGCACAAAGAGAAAATCCCTACCTTCGGCGGTATTGGTATTTTTTTTGGTTTTATTATTTCCTCTGTTTTTTGGTCGTTTTTCTTTGCCAAAGGCGTAGAGGGGCAGTTTCTGTTGGGTAGTATTTTGGTGATAGTCATTGTAGGTATGCGCGACGACTTCCTGCCTTTGAGTGCCTTTTGGAAACTTATTGGGCAAATAATTGCGGCTTCTATTACGATAATCGGCGGCTTTCACTTCCAATCTTTGTATGGACTTTTCCATATCTACCAAATCAATGATTTACTTAGTTATACTATTACACTTTATACTGTCATTGTTATTACAAACGCTTTTAATCTCATAGACGGTATAGATGGCTTGGCAGGTAGTATTTCTGTCTTGGTTTTTTCTCTGTTAGGATTTTGGTTTTTTTGGGCAGGAAATATGCTTTTTACAATCGCTTGTTTTAGCTTGGTGGGCGCAGTGCTTGCCTTTTTGCGCTACAATCTTTCGCCTGCCAAAATTTTTATGGGCGATACAGGTTCGCTTCTCTTGGGCTTTATGGCGGCGATTGCGACGATTAAGTTTTTGCAGACCAATGCCACTTTGCCCGAAGGGGCAATTTTCAAATTTGAGCGTCCTATTTCGATGGTAGCAGCCCTTTTGGTCTATCCGCTTTTGGATACCTTGCGCGTCTTTGTGATGCGTGTTGCGGTAGGGCGTTCCCCACTTTCACCCGACAAAAACCATATCCATCACCTGCTCCTGCGCTTAGGACTCTCACATGGGAAAGCAGTCTTTGTAATTCTTAGTTTTAATATTGCTTTTATTCTTGTTTTTTATTGGCTCAATAAAAAAAGCATAGACGACAACTTTTTAGTCTTGGGCTTGGTAGTGGCTGCCCTAACCTTAGCACAGGGATTGCGTTTTTGGGTCAAAAGGAAGGAGGAGCAAAATTAGGTTTGCCAAAAGATAATGCTTTCAAAAAAGCAACGCAAAAGGGCATTTTCAAAGCCTGCGCCTCTAATTTTGGTAGCTTTACAAGAAAATCTTAACTACAAAATCATGAGCAAAAAACTAATTCGCTTCAATTGGGCAATGAAAAAAATATTGCGCCACAAGGCAAACGTAAAAGGCACAGGCTACCAAGCAAACTAAAAAACAACAAATCGCAAAGGCAGGATTGTGAAATCCTGCCTTTTTTTGAAAACAACCCTTAAAGAGCCGTTTAATAGGTATTTAATAACGCCACTTATTCGTTTTCTACCAAAATTTTATGGCTCAAAATGCCCTTTTCGGTTAGCACCTGAATCAGATACAAGCCTTTGGGCAAATGCGCAATCGAGGCTATGTTATTTTTTTCTACTTGCAACGGAAAAACTGCCCCTTGCATAGAAACGGCTTGCAAACTCAAAATTTTATCTGCCTCCATGTGCAGTCTAATCGTCCCTTTTGCAGGATTAGGACTTACCCATAGTTGCTTTTTGAAGTCGAAGGTTTCTACCTCTACCGAAACAATTTTAGAGTAGGTATAGCTTCCATTTTTATCCACTTGCTTCAAACGGTAGTAAGTCGTACCTGCTTCCAAATCTGTGTCTTTCGCCTGATAGACAAAGGATTGCAGCGTCTTACGTTCATATTGAAAGACCTTTTTTAGGCTCTGCCAAACCCTTCCTTCTTGCGATTTTTCTATCTCAAAATAATCGTGTCCTTCCTCTTGAGCTACTTCCCAAAAGAGTTTGGCACTTTTATCTTGATATTTGGCAGAAAAAGAAAACCATTCTACGGGCAATAACACATCACATAAAATACCGTCATTATTTGTACCCTGACCCGAACCGCCACTCGAAGCACAAGCAGGCATGTTGTTACAACCGCCATTTCCATTGAGCGCGTTTGCACTTAAATTGGGAATACTATTGGGGCAGCCCACACTAAAAAGCACTGCGCCCTGACCGCCACCGCCGCCGCCTGCGTGCGTGGTATTGAAATTGGCATCTCCGCCTTTTCCACCATTGACACGCACCACCAAAGGACAAGCCGCGTCTATGATGTAGTTGCTGATGCGCAAGACGATAGAACCTCCTGCGCCGCCGCCGCCTGCCGAGTCGTTGCCGCCCCCTGTCGTGCCTGCCGCTTCATTGCCATTCGCGCTTATTGTGGCATTGCTGGCACAGGAAGTTTCGAGGGTATTGGCTTCTATGATAATGATACCACCGCCTGCTGCACCATTCGAACCCACCGAATTGTTTTGCTGACCGCCGCCACCGCCGCCGCCCATAAAGACGCGATTCAGTGTAGGGACAGGAAGCTGTAAGCCGCCTTGTCCGCCTGCGCTTGGCGTGCAGCCTGCATCTGAACCGTTCCACCCCGGTCCGCCTACGCCACCAGCGGTAAAGTTGCCGCCGCCCCCGCCGCCACCGTTGTGCGTTGTGCCACCACCGCCGCCATTCAAGATTTTAGCAACGGCATAGCGTTGGTCTGCGTTGGTTCTTTTGAAAATGCCCTCGCCTTTTTCTCCAAAACTGGCACTATTCGAGCGAAAAGGAGCTGTGGTACAGCCCGAACCGTCGTCATTCGAGCGCACGCCACCGCGAAAGCCGATACCATCAGCCACAATCGCACCCGTAAGGGTTAGCGTTGTGGGACAGAAAAAAGCAACCACGCCACCGATATTGCCATTCCAAGCCAAACCCGAAGTATTGCCACGTGTGCAAAATTGTGGAAAAGTGATAATTTGAACCGAACTATTTGCGCCCAAATGGTAGGTTTCTGACAAAGGTGCGGAAAGTGTAATCGTCGTACCTGTACGTGAAGCGATTGTCGCAATTTCATATAAACCTGCCGAAGCGATACTACCCAAATCGCCAAAATTAGTGTTATCAGCCGTCGTCCCGATAACATCATCTTGCATCTGCATGATAATGAGCCTTTCACCAGCGGCAAAGGCATCAGCGGTTTCATTTACTTCGCCTGCTATGTTGGAAATAGTCAGGTCTGTGCCTGCAATAGCCGTTATTTTTGCATATCCATTGATAATTTGAGCAGAAAGGGACGTTTGATAAAAATAGAAAAAGGGGAGAAAAAGTAGAAAAGAGCAAGTAAGTTTTTTGCGTAAAAAAGAAAAAAGCATGCGTTTTTTTGGTTTTAAAGAGTTAAATGTACTTATGTACGGTTCGAACAATAAAAGGTTTGAGAAACGTTAAATAGAAAAGAAACCCCATTGATAGGAGGCTATCAATAGGGTTTTAAGGGTGCAAAGTTAAGAAATTTATACGATACCTCACGCCAATTTGCTAAATGGAAGTTGCTTTGTTTGGACACCCCAATTTAGGCGACTTAAATCCGCTACTTCGGATTTTGCTCTTTTTTCAAAATCCCTCCCGTTAGGCGCAGGAGCGTCGTGTGGCTATCGAGTAGGTTGTAAATGGCTTGTAATTCGGAAAAAGCCGCATTTTGATAATTATTTTGCACCTGACGGTAATCAAAAGAATTGATGACACCTGCCTGAAAACGCTCTTGCGAAATTTCGAGATTGCGCTCGGCTACCTTTCGCGCCTGTGTGTTGATATTTAAAAGTTGTTTTCGGACATTGTATAAATCCAAAGCTGCCAAAAGGTCGCGTGAAAGAGAAAGTTGAATCTGCTCGATGCCCAAATTGCCGATATTCTCATCAATTCGCGCTCGCTCGATGGCACGTTGGATTTTGCCCCCATTGAAAAGGGTGAAAGAAACGGTGAAATTGCCAAAATAATTCATGGTTCGCGCGTTGATGGGTTCTTGTGGTGGCTCGGCATTGCCCCCTGCAAAAACGGCTTGGCTCAAATCCTGACGGTTGAAGTTGGTAGAAAAACCAGCCTCAAAATTAAGCGTCGGCATTGCCAAAGCCTTTTGATACGCCAAAGTAGTTTTCAAAACCTCCTGACTTAGAAACTGTTTGCGCAGGTCGGCATTTGCCGCCATCATTTCCTTCTCCAAAGTCTGCCAATCAAAATCCTGTGGCACAACTTCGAGCTTATCGGTCAGGATATAAAGTTGGTCTATGTTTTTTTCCGCTAAAAGTAGGTTTAAATCGCGCTGTGCATTACGCGCCACTAATTTTTGATTCAAAACATTAACCGAATCGGTTAAGTAATTGGTTTCTTCTAATAAAATCTCACTGCTATTGCCCAAGCCCAAGTCTAATTTAGTCTTAGCATATTCATATCTATCCTTAGAATATTTTAATACTTTTTCTAAAACAGAAATTCTTTCCTGTTCCAATCGCGCCTTGTAATATGCCATCAAAACCGCTTGGGCTGTATTTTGCAAAACAATTTCGAAATTGCCTTGCGCCTCCTGCTCCAAATTTTCGAGCCTACTTTTTTCTATGCTCACCCGATTGCCCCCAAAAAGTAACCAGTTCAGACTCACAGAAGGCTGCACACTATTGTTGATGATATTGCCTGAAAGGAATGAGGCAGGGTTATCGATGTTATTGATGCCATTGTTTTGTCCTAAATTGAGTAAGATAGTAGGCAATCTACCTGCCTCACCGCCATTGTTATTGAGGGCTGTCCGTTCTACTCTTTTTTGTTCTATTTTAATGCTATAATTATTAGTCAAACTCTTTGTAAGCGCGTCAGCAAGACTCAAAGGCGTTTGGGCGCGGCTTTCGGTCTGAAAAAGTAGGCAAAGACTCCCCAACAAAAGAAAATAGTGATTTTTGTCCAATAGAGAGAGGCGCGTTTTTAGAAAAGAAAGTAGTGTATTCTGCTGCATAAGTTTGGAAGCGTGAATGAAGAAAAGAGAAAGAACCACAAAGTTAGTCCGAAATAAGTTGCATCGAGGCGTTTCTTCTTACTTAAAAAATCATAAAGGGCGCGAGGACTGTTTTCATTTAAAAAAACATTGGAAAAACACAATTTATTTTCATTTTTTTGTTTTTTTCTAAAAAAGTGCTGAAATTTGCATGCGCCCTGTATGCACAACCGAAACCTGCGGCGATTTGCGCCCTTCATAACTAAAAGTAAGTTGTAAGCCCCCCGCAACGCGCTGTTGTAGGTTTAATTCCCACGTAATATTTTGTCCATTTTGCAATGATTCTAACATTTCATAACCCAAAGGCGATTGCGCATTTCCTTCAAATTGAAAGCGAAGAAAGCGCATTTTGGCACTCAAAAGGCGATTCGTAGCCTGCGAAAGGCGTAGCTCCGCCTGCCATTCCTGCAAACGCGCCGATTCACCGCCCAAAGGGTTTTGTTTTTGGGCATAACGAAAACTAAGCGCGATACGAAAGATAGAAGAAGGTTGAAATGACACAAAAGGCGTAAGGCTATTTTGTAAAATTTGATAGTTTTTGTTTAATAAAAAATCAGAACTTTGGTCTAAAAATTGTCTTTTCCCTATCAAACGTAGCAACCAATAAGGCGAAGGCGCGTAACGCAAATTGAGTTCGTAATCTTGATTCGTTCTGCTTTCAAAGCCATTTGCTAATAAATTTTTTTGTATATTTTCTAAAAAATTTAGCTCTGCTCCATATTTGGGATTGTTGCGATAGAAAAAAAGTGTCGCGCGTAGGCTCTGACGATTTGCAAGCAGATTCTCTTGGTTTTGCCCCCCAGCGTAAAAAGGATTAAGACGGCTAAATAGCTCATTTTCAGTCGTTTTTCGGCTTTTCTGCCAAGCCATTAGAGCCGAAAACTTGCGCAACTGACGTAGCCAAAAATTCTTTTTATCTTTCCAATGAGCAGGAGTTTGCAAATTTAATTTATATATAAAATCATTTGTATAAGCCGAAATGTAGTTTGCCGTTGGCGTAAATAGTTTGATATATTGTCTTTCGTCTGTATTAAAGGCTTCATAAAATTCGTCTAATTGCTGCACCCCGTCGGCGTTGTCGTCGCGCCAAGTGTGCGTACCTTGTCCCACATTGACCTCGACGAAGGTGTATTCTCGCGCAGGCTCTCTGCCTGTTGCTATTGCCAAAGAAAATTCCTGTTTGATTGAATTTTTCAACCAATTTCCACTATAAACCAAACGCCCCATTAGGGTTTCTTCCGAAGTAGTGGCAAGCGAATCTATCAAATAGTTTAAATTCCTATACGTAAAATTAAAATTTGCATTGTGATTTTTACTAAAATCTTCACGCTTGCGCCTGCCCTGCCCCAAAGCCAAACCCACTTGTAGGGTGCGCGAATCCGCAAAGGGTCGCATTTCCCCTTCCTGTGGCAAAAAATCGCGCCTCACCGCATAGGAAGCCTCAAATTGGTGGCGACTGCTATCTCCCTGCTGCAAAGAAAAAAGATGCTGCTCGAAATTCATAAGGGTAGAAAGCACAGAATCGCCCACTTGCAAGCTATTTTTGTCCCATTCAAATACGTAGGCAGGCTGCACATAACGGAAGGGCAAACGCCACTCGCTTCTGATTTGTAGCCAAGTTGCTTGCTGATTTTTGCTTACAGATGTAAGATTTTCTGATAATTTTTTCTTATTTTGTAGCCAAAACAAATCATTTTTCACGATTAAAAAAGGAAATTTTTTGTATAATTTTAAAAATTGCTGCCTGCCATCAGTATCGCCTACTCTATTGCGATACGCTGCCTGATACCAAATTTGGTTGTCGTTGTTTTGAAAAATTCCCAGACCTACCTGCGCAATCACATCTCGCGCCGCCGAATCGGTTTGGGTATTCCAATTTCTATCGTACTCTATACTACGAAAACGGTCGATGAAACTAAAATTAGGTGTATTCCATTCCAAATCGGCTAATGCTTTCCATTGCCAAACTTCTTTCTGCATTGTATCATTTTGAATAGTGTCTTTTTGGATACTATTTTTTTGAAGATTTTTTTCCTTATTTTTTTGTTTAAAAAGCGGCGTTCCCTTGTTTTGATAGCCAATTTTATAGGCAAAACCTTGATTTTGAGCCTCTTCCAAAGAAGATAGCAAATTTTTATCTTGTTTGGAAAGTGCTAATTCGCCAAAAAAATACTGATTTTGGTTTAAATCGTATTGCATTTTAAAAACTGTCATTTGCTTCTGATTCGGCAAGGGCAATAAGCGAACAGGGGCAAAATTGCCTCTATTTTTTCCTACCCAAACGTAAGCACGCCCATTGGCAAGGGGTTCGCCTAAGCGATAATCGCCCAAATTAGTGCCTACTTCTGAAAAAGCAACGCGAAAAAGGGGACTATCTCCTTCACTGGCTCGCCTATAAATGCGATAAATCTGACCCTCAAAAAGTGTGTCTATTTGGGTATAAAGGATTTGATTGGCAGAAAAATCGGCAATCAACTCACTACTTTCAGAAACCGCCAAGAGAGGATTATTGCCTGCATTTTCTAAAATTTCGCGTCTTTTTTCGGAAAGTTCAAAGCCAATGGGATTGCGTGCTGCGTCTTTTTCGGTGTAATGTTCAGTTTGAAAATGCCATTTTTTATAGCTAATTTCTGCGCCTACCATAGAAATAGTACGATTGTAATTTTGGTTCGTGTATTCAAACTCTACGCGCACTCTACTAAAACGAGTAATTAAAATATTGGTATTGAAAGTAATTTCAGCCGTATTGTAATCTATGACATAATCGTAATTAAATCCTCTTTGCAGCAAACGCCCATCTAAAAATACGCGCTCCGAAGCAGCCTGAATGATGATAAAACGCTCATTATTTGCACCCTCCAAACGGTAAGCACCCTGCACTCCTTCCTGCACTTCCAACTGATAACTATGAAACTGCCCTTTTGCCGAAGCAACGCCAATTTTAGGCACAAAATAAACTTTATTTTCCTCTTTTTTGCTTCGGTTTCCAACTAAAAGCGCACCCTGTACGTTTTTATAGTATCGCAAAAAATAGTTTTCTTTTTGATTTTGTAGAATTACATCACCTGCCTGCAAGGTAGCTTTTTTATGTTTTAAAGTAAGTAAAATTCTATCAAACTGTTGTAACTGTTGGGTGTTACCTTCGGGCTGGAAGGGGACATCTTGGTCGGAAATAAGGGCAGAAAGGTGCAAATCTTCGGTAATATTTCCTTCTAATTGTAAGTTAAGATTAGAATTTACAAAGACATCTTGTCGGTTTCCAACAGAAATGCCACGCGTTAGGCTACCACTTTTCTGCAAATCTGAACTAAAAAGTTCCTCCCGTTTTTCTTCTAAAATAAAAGGCGTGTCAAACTGATTTTGTGCCGTATCGAGCAAAATAAGCTGATTTTCGAGCGAATCGTAACGCGCCTGCGAGCGATAGGCTCGCTTTTGTAGGAGCAAGTCGGGCAAAAGGCTAAAACAAAGTGTTAGATTTTTAGCTGTCTTTTTTTCTTCGTTTAATAGTATAATTTCTACCCTACATAGTCCTTGCTGCGGATTGGTGTATTTCCATTCGAGCCTAAAATCGGTTGGCATAACTGGCTGCGCCCCTATTTGTAGCGTGAAGCTTTCAGGCAAAATTGGCAAAGTATCGTAATCAAATTCATAAAAAAATACCTCTTTTTCCAAATCAAATAATAAAGATTTACAAGGCTGCTGCGCTTTTGTAGTTTGATTAGAAAGCAACAAAAAAACAATAAAAATCGCAAAAAAAATAAAAATAATTTTTTGTCGCATAAAAACGGTTATTAGACCTTTGCTGGCAGTGTTAGAACGATAAAAGCCCCATCTTCGCCCCGTAATGTTAAGTTCTATAAAAGGACTTGTCTTGTGCAATTAGAAACGAAATAAAATTTGGCTTATGCTCTATTTTTTAAGTCTGAAACCCTTTTTTATTTCAATCTCACTGCGGACAAGGCAGTGCCTTGTCCCTACATTTGCATTTGATTTTTAGAATTTAACCTCACTGCGGTTTGGACTGGCTATTTTTGAGAACCTCCTCCAAACCTTTTCCGCCTTTGATGTCAAAAGCAAGGGTGCGAATGGGGAACGGAATGACGATTTGGTTGGCATCATAGGCGCGTTTGATAGCCATAATTGCAGCACTTCGCGCCTCCAAGAAGTACATTGGGTCGGAACTTTTTATCCAAAATCGCAACTCGAAATTGATAGAACTATCGCCAAATTCGTAAAAATGCACGTGAATCCCTTTTTGCTGCACCACTTGTTCGAGCGGCTCTACGGCTTTTTTTGTAACCTGACGGATTTTTTCCAACTCCTCGCCATAAGAAATCCCGACTGCCAAAGTTACGCGCCGCTCTATGCCTAAGTTGTAATTTTTGAGCGGCTGCTGAAAAATATCCTTCGAGGGAATGATAACATGCTGCTCGTCTAAGGTCTTTATCACGATGGAACGGATACCAATGCGCTCTATGTGTCCTTCAAATCCATTAGTTTCTATAAAATCTCCAATATTGAAGGGGCGTTCTATCATAATAAAAAGACCTGAAATAAAATTAGTTGCCAAATCTTGAAAGGCAAAACTCAATGCCAAGCCAATCACACCTGCGCCTGCCAAAAGCGAAGTAACGGTTTTTTCTAAATTTAAAACATTGAGCGCGACCATCAGACCTGCAATCCAAACCAAATAAAAAACAATGCCGCGCACCACAGAAAGCACCTGCGGACTGCTACTCAAACGCCTAACAACCTTTTCTACGACACGTTTTGCACCAATGGCAAGATAATTGACAAAGAAAATAACTAATATTGCTAACAGAAGATTAGGAAAAAGTTTTATCAATTCATCATACCAACCTATCAATTTTTCAATAAGTTGTAAATAAGCACGCTCGATAAGTTGTGCAAGGGTTAGTTCTTTCATAAAATAGTTTGAGAGAAAGTACACAAAACTAATAGAAAAACTATTAGTTTTGTGTAGGTAAAATAAAAATTAAAGACTCTCCACTAAGGTTTCCAAGCCTAAGCCGCGTGAAGCCTTGATGAGAACTAAACTCTGCGCGATTGTTTTTTGTTGTAAATATTGCACTAAATCGTTTTTCATTTCGAAGTGCAAAACCGACTCGCTGGGGGAAAGTGCCTCGCCGTAATGCTTGCCGCAGAGTAGAATCAGGTCTATTTTCAAACTTTTTGCTAAATCAATTATCTTGCGATGCTCGCTTTGCGCGATATTCCCCAATTCGTACATATCGCCTAAGATAGCAATTTTTGGCAAATTACTCTCTATGCTATCAAAATTTTGCAATGCCGCCGCCACGCTGCTGGGGTTTGCATTGTAAGCATCTAAAATAATTTTATTTTGTTGTTTGGTTTTTTCTATAATTTGAGAACGATTATTGTCGGGAATATAGCTTGCTAAGGCTTCATTTGCCTGTTTTTGCGAAACGCCAAAGTATTTTCCGATTGCCCAAGCGATAGCGAGATTAGGGAAATTGTAGCTTCCGATAAGTTGCGTCTGCACCTGCTGGTCTTCTTCGTCGCGATAGACGATAAAGGGACTTACCTTTTCTAACGTTAGAAAAGCATAATCATTTTTTGTTCCATATAAAATAGGATTTTCAAATCTTTTTGCCATATTCGAAAGTACCTCATCTTGTGAATGAATAAAAACTGTTCCGTTGTGGCTTCGTAGAAACTGATATAGTTCGGTTTTTCCTCTCAAAACGCCTTCATAACTGCCAAAACCCTCGATGTGCGCATAGCCGATATTGGTGATAAAACCGTGTGTAGGCTCGGCGATGTCGCAAAGTTGGGCAATATCGCCTACCTTATTTGCCCCCATCTCGATAACGGCAATTTCTGCTTCTTTGGGCAGACGCAAAAGGGTCAGCGGCACGCCAATATGATTATTCAAGTTACCTTCTGTGGCATAAACTTTATATTTTTTTGCCAAAACGGTTTTTAAAAGTTCTTTGCTCGTTGTTTTGCCGTTGCTACCTGTTAGCCCTATAAAAGGAATATTTTGCTTTTTTCTATGAAAATTAGCCAACTTTTGTAAGCTCTCCAATACGTCAGCGACTAAGAGTGTGCGCTCTGCCCAAGGCGATTCGGGGCAAAACTCGGCTTGGTCGATAACCACAAAAGCCGCCCCTTTGAGCAGGGCATCTTTGGCAAAGGCGTTGCCGTTGAAATTTTTGCCTTTAAGCGCGAAAAAAAGACAATTTGCAGGCAAATGGCGCGTATCTGTGGAAATAACCCGATGTTTGAGATAAATTTCGTATAATTGTTCTATTGAAATGACTTGCATAGGATTGGGTTGGAATAGGTTTTGAGTGCCAAATTTACATAGCTTTTCTATTTTTCGCTTTTCTTTTTCGTATGAAACCACAAAATAATCTCTCAAAAAATCCACAACAAGCGACTCTGCCTGCCGAATTGCGCTGGATAGAACGCAGTAGCCAAATTTTAGATGAGGCTTTTGGGATTCCTGCCACGAACGTCCGTTTTGGCTTAGACCCCCTAATTGGCATGATTCCTATGGTAGGCGATTTATTGAGCTTTGCCATCTCTGCCTCTATGCTCATTGCCGTTGTTAGGCATGGCGTGAGTCTTTCTGTTTTATTTAAAATGTTAGGTAATATTTTGGTAGATTATTTAGTAGGTTTGCTTCCCTTTTTAGGAGATTTCTTCGACTTTGCCTTCAAAGCAAACAAAAGAAACCTTACTTTATTACAAAGATACTATGCTACTTCACACAAAGAAAGTAACAAAATTGTCCTTTGGCTGGTCTTACTTGTATTTATTATAGGTATGTTGGCATTGATAGGTGGCGTGTTTTTTTTAATATGGGGTGGGATAAAATCGCAGATACAAAATATTTCTTGAACTGAAAAAGGTTGAGAGTGGGCTGCATCTGCTTGTATCTCTGTCGTATATGATACAAATTATTAGCTATTTGTTTTATAAAAACTCAACTTATTAACATGAAAATAAAACAAAATATTTTTTTTACTATATTACCGTACTGTATTTTCCTTTCTTTACAAGCACAAAAAGTGTCCTACCAAGAAATAAAAACAGCAGAGTATAGAATTTATCTTGCCTACGATTCGGTAGAAGCCGCAAAGTTAGAGAAAGAAATCGCTTGGCAGAAAACTAAGCCTAAAAGACTTGTGATTACGAACCGTTATCAAACTATTTTGTTTTTTAATGACATAGATAGTCTTTTTTATAGTAAATCTTACACACTTTATCATAAATTGAATAAACAAGATAGAATAAAACTCATGCAACAAATTCTGTTGGAAAATATCTCTCTTCCTCGTTATGGAAAAAGTATTGGTCAATCTTCTTTAGGGCATATTTTTTTAGATATACTTGCTTTTTCAAACTCTCACATAGATAGATTTGATAATCAGGGAAATAAATTTGGATTAAGCACTGGACATTGTTATTTATTTGTAGCTGATGCAAATACGTTTAACCATCAGATAGACTCTCTGTATGAAGTTGTACGCATCAAAAAAGAAATTCTGCAATATGCGGATACGCTCAATGCCCTTCATGTAGGCATAGACCCTTATTTGATAGATGAGTATATCGCAAAAAACATAGGTGAGCGCATCTTATTTTTGGAGTGTTTGGTTGAAAATGGTTTAGGTGGTTCGTTATTGATAGAGCTTGCTAAAACAGATTTAGATGGAATTTTAGAACTTAATACGCCCTCTATTTTTGACGAGAACAAAAATCTAATTTTAGAGAAATTTAGAGAAAATATATTTTTGTGGAAGAAAAAGTTTAATCAATTAGAGTAACATTTTTAATATTAATTTATTATCTATATTTTATTTCTTTTACAAACTTTTAATTTTACTAACTTTTAAATGTGCTATACTAAAACAATCAAAAATATATAACTTATTAAATATGAAAACAAAATTATTTATATCGTTTTTATTTATATGTTTTGCAATAACCGCTCTGTATATAAACCACTTATCTTTTAGCCCCCTAAAAGAGCGAGATTTTCAAAAACTCTTTGGTAAGCACAAAGGGAATATAGAAAAAGTCTGTGAGGTCGATTACTTAGGATTAAGTTTTCATGGAGAATTATTTGAAATTTATTTGTACAAAGTAGATACTATTTTTTTAGACTTAAATTATCCAAATTATAGTGAAAGTTGGGAAGAAAAAGAGTTCAGCGATAAAATTTTAACTTCAAAATGGGCAAAATGCCCACCTGACTCTATCACTCAAAGAATGTTTGAATTTACACTGACAGCCAATAATTTTAGTCAAGAAAAGTATTTTGATTATTTTTATATAGATTTAAACAATTTAAAAAATTATTATAGTTATTTTTATGTAAATGAATTAGAAAATTATTTTATTTTATATTGCTTAGAAAAAAGAACTTTTTACTACGTAAGGCGTAAGGGATTATAGAAGTAGCCTCATTATATAAGGCGTTTTGAGTGTTGAAAACAAATTTGATTCGCGATAAAAAACAAATAAAACTAAAAAAAATTGAATGAAACCTTATTTTTGAGCCCGAAAACCTTTTTTTATTTCAATTTCGCTGCGGACAAGGCTATGCCTTGTCCCTGCATTTGCATCTGAATTTTTAGAATTTAACCTCACTGCGGCTGCCCCTGCGCATCATGGTAGGATAGTGCAAAGATTGGGTAGAATCGAGCAAAAGCCAAAGAAAAAAGAAGGCTACCTTTGCAATAGAAACTTTTTATTTGGCGGTTTGAAATCGCCTCTACTCTTTCCAACACCTTCAAAACAATCTCATTCAGATGGAAACAGCCGTAAAACCCACCAATCTTATCGCTCGCCCAACTTTTAAGGCGCGTTACGACAATTTTATCAATGGCGAATGGACTGCCCCCCTCAAAGGGCAATACTTCGAGAACATTTCTCCCGTAGATGGTCAATCTTTTACCGAAGTGGCACGCTCCTCGAAAGAAGACATCGAGCTTGCCTTAAATGCCGCCCATGAAGCCTTCAAAACTTGGTCTAAAACTTCGGCAACTTATCGTAGTAATATCTTACTCAAAATTGCCGATATTATGGAAGCTAATTTGGAATATCTGGCAGCAGTAGAAACCGTCGATAATGGCAAGCCTGTGCGCGAAACCAAAGCTGCCGACCTGCCCTTAGCCATCGACCACTTCCGCTATTTTGCAGGCGTGATACGCGCCGACGAGGGAAGTGTGGCGGAATTAGATGCTACTACGGTTTCTATCAACGTGCATGAACCCATTGGCGTAGTGGGTCAGATTATTCCTTGGAACTTCCCAATTTTGATGGCGGCATGGAAACTTGCCCCTGCCTTAGCCGCAGGCTGTACGGTTGTTTTAAAGCCCGCCGAACAAACGCCTGTTGGGATTCTGATTTTAATGGAACTTATCAAAGACGTACTTCCCAAAGGAGTGATTAATGTTGTGAATGGCTTTGGTATTGAAGCAGGAAAGCCTTTGGCAACTTCTACCCGTGTGGCAAAGGTAGCCTTTACAGGCGAAACCACGACAGGACGCTTGATTATGCAGTATGCCTCTGAAAATCTTATCCCCGTAACGATGGAGTTGGGGGGCAAATCGCCCAATATCTTCTTCCCCAGCGTCATGGACGCAGACGACGAATTTTTTGATAAATGTTTAGAAGGAGCGGCTATGTTTGCCCTCAATCAAGGCGAAGTTTGTACCTGCCCTTCGCGTATCTTGGTGCATGAAAGCATTTATGAAAAGTTTATCCAGCGCGTCATCGAGCGCGTAGAAGCGATTAAGATGGGACACCCCTTAGACCCCACAACCATGCAGGGCGCACAGGCTTCGAAAGACCAGTTTGAAAAGATTTTGAACTATATTGAAATCGGCAAACAAGAAGGCGCAGAGGTCTTGACAGGCGGAAAAGCCAAGTTTATAGATGATTTGAAAGACGGCTACTACATCGAGCCTACCCTTTTGAAGGGACACAACAAGATGCGCGTCTTTCAGGAAGAGATATTCGGTCCCGTTGTTTGTGTTACTACTTTCAAGACCACCGAAGAAGCCTTAGAAATAGCCAACGACACGCTTTATGGCTTAGGTGCAGGCGTTTGGACGCGCGACGCACACGAACTTTATACCGTTCCTCGCGCCATTCAAGCAGGCAGAGTTTGGGTAAATTGCTACCATGCCTACCCTGCACACGCACCTTTTGGGGGCTATAAAAAATCAGGCTTTGGCAGAGAAACGCATAAAATGATGCTCAATCATTATCGCCAAAATAAAAACATGTTAATTTCATATAGCAAAGAGAAGTTAGGATTTTTCTAACACTTTCTTTCTATTACCTTTTTCTGTCGCTTCGTTGTTCGTTTGTTTTGTGTGTGGTTAAGCCTGATGAAATTCATCAGGCTTTTTTAAAAAAGTTATGTTATTTTGTCTAATTTAAAACTTATCAATCTTATCTTTTTATGAATGACCCTATCAAGCGCGTGCTGCTTACCCAAGAGGCTGCACAGGTTATCGATACCCTACGCCAAACGCATGGCGAGCTGATGTTTCACCAAAGCGGTGGCTGCTGCGATGGCTCACAGCCCATGTGTTTTCCCAAAGGCGAATTTAGAGTGGGCGGCAGCGATGTATGGGTAGGCAATATCTATGGCTGCGATTTTTTTATGAACCAAGACCAATTTGAATATTGGAAACATACCCAACTGCTGATAGACATTACCAAAGGCAGAGGCGCAAGTTTTTCGCTCGAAATCCCGTTGGGCTTGCGTTTTATTGTCAAATCGCGCCTCTTTACAGACCAAGAGTTGGAAAAACTTGAACCTACCTACACAGGTGAAGATTATTTGGAGAAACAAACGGAAAGGTAAGGTACAAAAGAAGGCGTGCGCCCTATTTTGTGTCCTCAATGTCTTTCACGTCCTTTATTTCCTTCACATTATCTTTTGGAAATCTATCTATCAAGATATTAAGTGGGTCTATGCCCGCCTTGATAGGTTTGCCCTTCACCTCCAAAATAAATTCATTTTCTTTGCCTTTAATAGGGTGCTTTTTCAAATAAGCCAACGTAGGCTTATCGGGGTCTTTGCCTTCCACATAAATCCCGATATCTACCCATTCGCGAAAAGGCAGCGTCTTTTCGTTGCCTAAGGTGTCGGCTTGGACTTTTTCGCTTTCGGTCTTGATGCGCACCTGATAGCGGTCGCCTGCAAGGAGTTTGGCTTCTACTTCCACTACTTTATTTTGATAAAACGTAATTTTTTCAAACCAATCTTCAATTAGAAATTGTAGTGAATCAGGAGTTACGGCGCGAAATTCCTGCATAAGGTCTTCAGTATTGGGATAACGCCCTTGACTATATTGCCACTTTTTGATGTAGTTTTGCAGGGCAAGATTGACGCGCTCCTCGCCTACATAATCTTGAAAGGCATAAAAGATAAGTGAGCCTTTGTTGTAGTGAATGTACTGCTGCCCCTCCACTTCTACCAAAGGACGCTCCTTTTTTCGCTCTGCACTGCGCCCTGATAGGTAGGAATCCAATTCGTGCCGCAAGAAGGCTTGTATGCGTTCTTGGGGGTAGTGGTGTTTCATTACCATCAAAGCCCCATATTGAGAAAGCGATTCGGAAAGCATGCTGCTGCCTCGCACTGCTGCCTCCGTAACCTGATGCCCCCACCATTGATGCGCCGCCTCGTGTGCCGTTACGTAATAATTGACATCAATATCCTGCTCTCCTATGTCCAAAATAAATCCGATACCTTCCGAATAAGGAATGGTATTGGCAAAGGATTGGGCAAAAGTCGCATAACGGGGAAACTCCATGATGCGCATTTGGCGGTATTGATATTCGCTAAAATTTTTGGAAAAATAAGAAAGGGCATCTTTCATACCTCGCATCATGCGTTCCAGATTGTAGGTATGAGGTTTGTGATAATAAATTTCGAGAGCTACCTCTTTTCCACTTGGGCTTACCCACTTATCGCGCATAACTTCGTATCGCGCTGATACAATGGAGAAAAAATTAACCATCGGTACGTCCATTTTGTAGTGAAAATACGCCCTTCCGTTTTCCTTCCATTCTTTTTGCAAATAACCGGGTGCGATTGCGATTTGGTCGGCTTCGGTACTAAGGACAATTTCAAAATCTATCCTATCGGCATCATCGCCAAAGAGATTGGAACGAAGTCCCTGCGGGTCGTTGCGCTCCAAAGTGCGCTCTTTGATAGCCAAGCCATACTCGCGGCGTTTGTCGTCAGAAGTTAGTTCGTAGTCTGAATTATAGCCTAAGGCAGGTAGGAAATTGGTATTATTGAAGAAAGTGCCATTATAGACCAAATCGGTACTATTAGAAAAGCCTTCATTTTGCACCTTTATCTCAAAATCTAAGCGCAACGTGTCGTCGGGTTGTAATGGAGGCGAAATTTTGTAGATGGTATAGGTGAAGCGTTCCCACGTTTGCTTGACTTCAAAAGGGCGTGAGAAATAGAGCTTTTCTATTTCGAGGCGTTCGCTGCCATTGGTTTGAAGGTGAATTTCTGAAAGTGGCGCATTTGTCTTGTTTTGTAAGATAAAAAAGCCTGCCAGATTCGCCTTTCGCTCTTTTGGAAACAAATCGACTTTTAAGTTGGTAGCAATAATTTTAGGTTGCGCCAAAGATTCGTATTTTTTAAGCGTTTCTTCGTAAGCGACTTGGTCTTGTTCCAATTCTTTCGAGTTTTTGTATTCGCCCACTACATTGACATTGTAGAAAATAAAGGCACTCGAAGCCAAAAAAGCAACGCTCAAAAAACCCATTAAGGTCAGGTAGCCCCCTGTGAGGCGTTGTTTGCCCAAACGAAAGCGCGTTTTAAGCGAAGTTTCTGTCCCCCTAACCACAAAATAAACGGCAACTCCAAAAAGCAAACACGCAAAAGCAAGCCAATGCAGCGCGTAAGCTGTAAAGGTTTTGAAGAAATGACCAAAGCCATTCATATCCGAATAAGTCCCCAAATCTGCACCAGAGGCGAAATTAAATAGGGGGTGTTCTATATGAAGATAGGCTAAAAGCATTTCGGTAATGAAAAAGACCACCAAAAGAATATAACCTACAAACTTATTATTTACCATACTTTGTATAAAAAAGCCTAACAAAGTATAGAGAACTATCATCATAAAAAAGTCTGTAAAGAGCGTAATCAGGTAGATAGAAATTTCATAGTCGAAATAGCCTTTGAAAGTCTGAACGCCTATGCCTGTCAGCAGGAGGGCAAAAAGCAAAACCACCTGCGCCCCTATCAATGCCACCACTTTTGAGGTTAGGATTATCCAATCTTTGATAGGTGTGGCATCTATGATAAAATTTAACTTATATTGATTTTCTTGTGCAAAAAGTTCGCCTGTATAAAAAACAATGATAATTAGAAAAAACAAAGAAAAACCAGAAAGACTTTCGGTCATAAAAAACGTCTTGGGCAGCGGCGAAACGCCATAAATTTCACTTAGCGACAAACTGCCAACTATTACCTGAATCATACCCGCCAACACAATGGCGATAAAAGCTACCTCTTTAAAGAGATTTTTGAGGTAAAAAAGGGTCATCTTTCCTACCTGCAAAAAGTCCGCTTGGATACCAAAATGAAAACTTGCCTTTGGAATAACGACTTCTTTGGGTACAGAACTCGTGCTTTCTTGTGGCTTAGGGTTTGCCTTTTTCTTGAATAGGGGTTCTTCTATTTGGCGGAAAGAAAAACGATTGTAGAGCAATATCAATCCTAAAAAGGCAATGCCGACCCAAATCAGGCGATTGTAAAGCACATAACCTTCAAGCCCCACCAATTCCGTATTTTTTTGGACAATAGACCAATATTCCGTCTGACGATTGAAGGCAGAAATGCCAAAAGGGTCTAAAAAAGGCGTTAATTCCTTGTATTCCAAAGAGTTGCCGATACTGCTCGTTACCAAGTATAAGACCAATAAAAGCACCCCTTGTGTATAAACAACCAGCATCTTCCTGCTCAAAGCACCGCCAGCAAACATCAGCACGCCCGAAATAAAGAGATTGCTAAACCCAAAGAGAAGAAAAGGCTGCACAAAATGCCACAAATTAAAGGGTTGTAATTTTTGGGCATCGCCAAACCAAAGTACATAGCTGCTGCCTGCTATCATACCCAATAAAGCCCCACTAAACACAAAAATTAGGATAAGAAAAGAGCCTATAAAACGCCCAAAGAGGTAATCTCTTTTTGCCATAGGTGTAGTAAAAAGCAAGGCATCGGTTTTATGCTCGAAATCGCGCAAGACCGCCACGCCCATAATGGCAGAGGTTATCATCATAAAAAAGGCAGTGATGATAAGTAAAATAGTGGCAATGTTGGTAGGCGCGTTGATTTTAACTGCGCCTGCTGCACCCCCAATGATAACGGCATCAGTGGAAAAGGCAAGAAAGGTGAGCAAAAAGATAATCGCAAAATACAGAAAGGTGGCAGGGCGTTTGAAACGATATTGCAGTTCAAACCTGATGGTTTCTAAGAGCATGTGCGAAGGAATTTTGGAGTAAAAAAAGAATAAGGCTTTACAAGCAAATACAAGTTTGTTTCAAAAGTTATCTCAAATGAGAATATTTTTCTAAAAAACTTGCTTTTTACCAAAAATTTCATAAAAATAGACATCTTCCAAATCGGGTTCTATTTGTGTGAAACCTTCTTCGGGTTCTGCCTCGCTCCATACGTGTATGACGGGTTTTCCTGCTATCATTCTATCAGAAATGACATTGAGGCGAGCTTTGTAGCTTGGGATTTGGTCGCGGCTAATTCTTTTCTGCCAAATTTGCCCTTTTATGGTTTCTAAAGCTTTGCTGGGGTCAGTTTGCAGCAGTAGCGTTCCTTTGTTGATAATTGCCATATCGGTACAAAGTTCGCGTACATCTTCTACGATATGTGTAGAAAGAATCACGACAGTATTTTCACCAATTTCGCTCAAAAGATTGTGGAAGCGATTGCGCTCGGCAGGGTCAAGCCCTGCGGTGGGTTCATCTACGATAATAAGTTGGGGGTCGGCGAGCAAGGCTTGTGCAATGCCAAATCGCTGCTTCATTCCTCCACTATAACCGCCTAAGTTTTTTTTCCGCGCCTCATAAAGGTTGGTCTTGTGCAGGAGTGCCGCCACGCGCTCTTTGCGCTCTGCCTTATTGGTAATGCCTTTCAGCACCGCCAAATGGTCTAAAAGCGTAACGGCATCTACTTTTGGATAGACCCCAAACTCTTGGGGCAGGTAGCCCAACAAGCGGCGCACCTTGTCTTTTTCCTTCAAAACGTCTATTTCGCCAAAGCGAATAGTACCCGAATCGGCTTCTTGCAAAGTGGCGATAGTACGCATCAGGGAAGATTTGCCTGCTCCATTGGGACCGAGCAATCCGAACATGCCCTTTCCCAAGGTAAGCGAAACATTTTTGAGGGCTTGCACGCCATTGGCGTAAGTTTTGGTCAGATTTTCTATAATGAGTTGCATATTTTCAGAAATAGATATAAAACAAAAGTAGAATGGTTTTCAAGCATAACTTGTCATAAAAATCTGCTTATCAGATGCTTTTCTATTCGGATAGGTTGCAAGTTTTTACACTTTGTTACGAAGGGGCAGCGATTATTTTTTTGTTTTCATAAATGGCAGAAGAAAAAGCTCGAAAAAAAAAGCCCCAAAGGAAAATTCCCTTAGTGGCTTAGGTGAGTTTTTTGTAGGTTTGATATAAGTTTGCTTGTATGAAAGCAAGTTAGTTTGTACAAAAAAGTCTTGTTTTTTCAAAATTTTGTCAAAATTGGCACAAAATAAAATTTGGACTTAAACCCTAAGGGTCTTGAAGACCCTTAGGGTTTGGGGCATAGGACAAGGCAGTACCTTGTCCCTACATTTGCATCTGATTTTTAGAATTTAGAATATTGCCCTACACCCTCACTCCCAAAACTAACACGTCGTCGGTCTGGTCTTGTTCGCCTTTCCAAAGTTCAAAATTTTGTCTTAGGATACGCGCCTGCTCTATGGCAGGCATGCGCCAAATCTCTTGTAGCAAATTTAGAAACGCTCCACGCATAAATTTTTTGTTGTTTGCGCCGCCAAATTGGTCTTGAAAGCCGTCGGAACAGAGATAGAGCATGCCATTTCCCTGCATCTGGGCTTGCTGATTGACAAAACTTTCCTTTCGACGGAGGGGGGCTTGTTTTCCGATAGGCAGGCGCGTGTGTTCTAAGCGTTCTATGCCTTTTTCGGTCAGATAGTAGGCAGCGTTCATCGCACCTGCATAATGAATTTTCTTGCCTTTGTAGTCGAGCAAACAAAGCGACATATCCATGCCATCTTTGGTATTGGTTTCGCCTACGCGTAGCAAACTCTGAACGCGCTCATTGAGGTAGGTCAGCACTTGGGCAGGCGAGGGCTTTTCGTAGTGGCTCATCGCATGTTCGAGCAGGTTCATGCCCATCATCGCCATAAGTGCAGCAGGCACGCCATGCCCTGTACAATCTACTGCCGCTACCCAAGTTCCCTGCGCATTTTGAAATGTCCAGTAAAAATCGCCTGAAACGACATCTCTTGGCATAAAAAGCAACGCATATTCGCCTAACCTTTCCTTCAAAATTTCCGCGCTGGGCAGCATGGCTTGTTGGATACGTTGGGCATATTGTATGCTCGCCATGATGTTTTCGTTTTTCTTTTCAATCAGCGTTTTGGTACGCAAGATGTCGTGATTTTTTTCCTCTAATTGGCGTTTTACCTGTTCGAGGTTTTCGTTAATGGCGATAAGTTCTTCGGTCTGTTGGCGTAGTTCCTCCTCTTGGGCGCGAATTTCCTCGTTTTGGTGGTGCAATTTTTCTATCAAGGCTTTGCGCTTGTCTTGTTCGCTCACGCCCGACCAAGCCGCCGCAATTTGCCCCAAAGCCTGCCAAAGCAGATGCAATTTTTGGGTATGGAAGTGATTGGGGTGATACAATTCCACAACAGCGAGCAGGTTTTCGTTGAGCATAATGGGCAGGATAAGCCACGAGCGCAAGGGAATTTGGTAGGTTGCACTCTGATAAAAAAAATGGTTCAGATTTTCAAAAAAAAAGACCTCCTTATTTTTTATCACTGCACGATAAACGCCTTCGCTTTCCCTGCCCACTTTTGTTTTGGTAAGCATGGCGGCATCACAAGCAAAACCTGCCGAAAAGTGCAAACTCTCCGTATCCTCTCTAAAAGCCCAAAAAACACCCATCATAGCCCCAACTTTCTGCGAAAGCCAAGTAATGATGTGTTCAGCAAAAATATTGGGTTCTTGCTGATAATTTTCAGAAAGCAAGCGGTAGAAATCGGCTAAATCCGCCTGCGTCTGCTCCCAGTTGGCTTCTGAAAGGTCTTTCAAGAAGTTTTGAAAATCCTGACGGGTCATGAAAAAGGTTTTTAGGGGCGGTATCGTTAGCCTTTGTGGATAATTTTTAAAATAGAGTGTAGTCTATTTTTGCACATTTCAAACCAACATCAAGACATTTTTTTGATGCGACTGTATTCATCAATTTCATACCCTGCCTGTTGAAGTGTGTCGTGAAGGTAGGTAATGTCCGTAATAAGTTTCCAAATACGACGCTCCTTTCGCTCGCCTACCGTAATTGGCACATACGCTCCACTGATAAAAACAGGGCTGCCATCTTTGGCAAAACGCTTAAATTCGCCACGCAAATACGCGCCCTCTGCCAGTCCTTTCCAAAAATTGGCATACTCCTTAGATTGTGCATACGCCTTGCCCACAAACAAGCGATGGTGCTGCCCTTTGATTTCCTCCATCTTGTAGCCCATTGCTTTTAGGAAAGTTTCATTAGCAGAAATGATAGTGCCATCGGGTTCAAATTCGATAGAACCCAAACCGCTTTGGTCGAGGGCTTGTAGGCGTTGTTCAAATTCTTTGTTGGTGCGATGTACTTCTTCTTGTATTGCCTCCAATTCTTCTAAATTCTGCCGCAATTCCTCTTCGGAAGAGCGCAAATCTTCTGCCTGTCGCATCGAGATTTCGAGCAATTTTTTAGTACGGGCATTGATGATGATACTCTGCAACATCGCCGCCACATTTGCACAAAGACGCTGAATTAGCTCACGATATTTTTTGGGGACATCGTGCAAGAAAAGAAGTTCTATCACGCCATAGGCTTGGTCGTTGAAGACCAAAGGCGACACAAGCATTGCACCTGCATAAACTGCGCCCGCAGAGGCTTCTAAGGCTACTTGCGACTGATAAAGGTCGTTGAAATAAAGCGGCTCACGCAATTTTACCACTTGCCCAATTAGCCCTTCACCTACCCGATAACGCCGCTTGGACATCGTGTCAGGCGTGCAGGCATAGCCTGCAAGGGCATCTATGTTGGGGTTTTCTTGGTCTATCAAAAAAAACGCGCCACGCACACTGCTGACCATACAACAAAGTTCGGTGAGGATAATTTCGGCAAAGTCCTCTAAGGGTTTGTTGTAGTTGTGGCGCAGGACGTTGTCGAACTTTGTAAGTTGGGAATCTATCCAAAGGCTTTCCTCTACGGTATTGCCCGACTGGGTCAGGGCTTGCTTGGTATCTAATCGATTTGAATCCCTTTGATTTGTGTCCATAGGAGATTGAGAATGGTTAAAAGTTTTGATTAGAAAACACATTTGAAAAAATCAAAGCTCACGTACTAACTTTTTTCGGTTGATATGCACACTCCACATGCCCTCGAAGGCAGTAGTGCCTTTTGGCGCGGTAAATAAAATGGTTTCGGCTTGGTTTATTTTCTGCAAATTGTCGCCATTCTCTTTGAGCTGTGTAAAATCTTGCGCCTGCTGATAGGCTTCAAAGATAAGTTTTTCTTTTTCGTCCATTGCAGCGGCTTGGTCAGGCGTTGTTTTATTGCACCAGAAAACCACTTTTTCTATGTAAAGAAAACGGGCAGAGTCTAATAAAGGGGACTTATTTTCACCACAAAGCGGATTGGGCGCGGCTGCCAGACCGCTTTCAGTTAGGAAAAGTTTGGCTTTCTGCCCTGCTAAGGCTAATAGGTCAGCCTCTTTGACCTGCTTGATGGTTACTTCCTTTTTAAATTCCTTCATTTGCTGTGCCGTAACTGCACGCTTGCCATCGAGCGGGTCGCAGGCAGCAAAAAAGAGCAGGCTCAATCCTAAAACAATCAGGCTCAAAAAAAACCTTTTCATACTTTTTGTGTCAGATAGTTGGAATATTTCAAGGCAGGCGATAGGCTTGCCCTCCGACTACAAAAATAAACAAAAATAGATAGGCTTCCTAAAAAAAATGCCTCAAAGTTGTAAAGTCTTAGCGGCTGTGAACAGGACTACGGCAGCCGTTTTAGGTCGGTGCAGCAAGTCCGTTTCAGGATTTTGAGCGAGGTTTTAATCTTGTGTAGTAGTAGAAAAAAGGAGTTGGACTATTTTATCAATATTTTTTACTTTGTATTTTTATTCAATGACTTTATTTAACGGTCTGTTTGGTGGCTTTTGTTTCAATCTTTCTACTTCAATCCTTCTATTTGATAAGCCACTCTTTGGCTTGGATACGGTCGTCGAAATATTGGATTTGAAACTTAGAATTGATTTGCATTAAAGAGCCTAATAAAAGTTTGGAAGTCAATTTTTGTAGGGGCGAAAGCGAGCGCACGATTGCCACTTTGAAATTTGTGCCAAAATGCTTTTGGGCAGCAGGCATAAATTTCATCAACAGCCACGCACGCGCCGAAGCGGAAACCTGATTGAGGTTTTCTTGGCTCAACAGCAAGCGATTGTAACCCTGCGTTTTTTCCTTATCTAAAAGCATTTCGAAGGCTTCTTTATACTCTTGGTCGCTAACCTCGCCCTCCATTTTGAGCAAGACGTACTGTTCTTTGTTGTTGATAAAGGCACTCACGCCTTTGGCTGTGGCTTCGTAAATTGGTAGCATAATCGTACAGAGGTAAGTAGAAATGGGGTTTTGAAACAGAATGGTATGCAAAGCTACTATTTTTTTTCGTTTGAAATGCCTTTTTTCCACAAATTGGCACAGATTTTTTTCGCATTTGTCGCTTTTTTTAAAATCTTTCGACGAATCCTGCATTTTTCAAGGTTAAAATAAAATTATTTTGTGGCAATGGCGCGATTCTTGAACTTCTTAGCCCAACAACAAGCCTACCTTTTTATCCGCTCCTCTTTTTTGCGCCTTTTCAGATGGGTCTAAATTTAGACCTTTTTTAGAAAAAAATACGCGATAGGCAACGTTTATGACGACAAACTGCCGCCAAAAATCGACAAAAATAAAAAATCATAACAAATCTTACATCTGGTTTCCCTAATTTTTAGCGCATGACTACTCTCAATCCCTCTCTTCCGCTTTCAAATGCTACCCTTGCCGCACCCAACGAGGCAAAGACCGAATTGGCAAAAATCACAGAAGCCGCTCACTACCTCAAAAGCCGCACCCAAGCCTTCCCACAAGTGGGTATCGTGCTTGGCACAGGGCTAAGTTCGCTGGTAGAGGAAATCAAAGTCGCCCACACTATCGGATATGAAGAAATCCCGCATTTTCCGCTTTCCACCGTAGAAAGTCATCAGGGAAAACTTATCTTTGGCGAGCTGGGCGGAAAAGAAGTCGTCGTCATGCAAGGGCGTTTCCACTACTACGAAGGCTACACGATGCAGCAGGTAGTCTTTCCTGTGCGCGTCATGAAACTTTTGGGAATAGAGGCACTTTTGGTATCAAACGCCGCAGGCGGACTTAATGCCAAATACCACCTTAGCGACCTGATGCTCATTCACGACCACATCAATTTACTACCCGACAACCCCTTGCGCGGACAAAACATAGAAGCCTTAGGCGTGCGCTTTCCCGACATGAGCGAGCCTTATAGTTTGGATTTAATACAAAAAGCCAAAACGATAGCCGAAGAAAATCATATTTTTTTGCACGAAGGCGTATATGCCAGCGTCATGGGTCCTAACTTAGAAACCAAAGCCGAGTACCGCTACTTGCGTACCATTGGGGCAGATGCCGTAGGCATGTCCACTGTTCCCGAAGTAGTGGCGGCGGCGCACATGGGGCTGCCCGTTTTGGCTATTTCAGTCATCACCGACCTTTGTAGCAGCGAAAATCTCAAAAAAATAACAATAGAAGAGGTAATACAAGCCGCAACCCAAGCCGAACCAAATGTAACTTTTCTTTTTACCGAGCTTATCAAAACTTTGTAACAAAAATATTTTTTAAACACTTATTTGCATAAAAAAACTAACAGTCTTTTGGGAACTGTTAGTTTTTTTTAGAAAAAATGGCGTTGTTACAACGGTCAGAAGGTCAAAAAACGGGGTTTTGTGCTTCGCTCAAACCTGCTGAACCCCCACCCTGCCCTCCCCCCATAGGGGAGGGTTCGAAAACCAAATCATTTTTTTTGCATAAATGCAAAAAAAATTATTCCGAATCAAAGCCCCGCCCTATGGGGTAGTAATGTTAAGTTCTGTAAAAAAACTTGTTTGGTCAAATTTGAAGCGAAATAAAATTTGGTTTTGAAACCCTCCCTTTAGGGGAGGGCAGGGTGGGGTTCATTCCTTTTTTATTTCAATCTCACTGCGGACAAGGCAATGCCTTGTCCCTACATTTGAATCTAATTTTTAGAATTTAACATCACTGCCCCATAGGGGAGGGTTCGAAAACCAAATCATTTTTTTTGCATAAATGCAAAAAAAATTATTCCGAATCAAAGCCCCGCCCTATGGGGGCGGGGTTTGGGGTGGGGTGCATTTAAGGCTTTTATCGTTGTAACAACGCCGAAAAAATACAAGCGAAAAAACACAAGATTTAAGCTATCGCGCTACATAAACTTGATAGCTATAACGGATTTCCTTTTCCGCCCCTGCGCCCAATTCTACCTCCCAAGCGACTTGATTTTGGGCATTGATAGCAGAAGCATAACTATTAGCCAAAACTTTATCTACCTTCCAAGTGGTATCCGTTTTAAGCATATTGCCTACTACATTGCGCTTGATTTTCAAGGTGATAGCCTTTTCTTTGGCGTTGCGAAGTGTCAATACGCCTTCTACGGTAAGCAATTCGTAAGTGCGTCCGTCTTTTTGTTTGATACCCGACTTGCGCTCGATTTCAGATTCGCTATGTTTGACCAAAATTTCAGGCGAAGCAGTTAGCGGCAAAATTCCCTCTGCCCCTTTCGCTACATAAGGCAACAAGTCCTGACTAAGCGGATTGCGCTGGTTTTGGTTCAGATTCGTAACCATAGCCGTTCCCGTTGTCCAAGGATAAGCCGTTGTATTTTTCATTTCTATCGAATGGCTCACCAAAATATTTTGGTTTCCATTGTCTAAATTTCCATATAAATTATTAGTTGGAATTTGGGTCTGATACAAGTGGCGATATTTCACTTCTTCCTGAAAGAGCGTATAAAAAGCACGCGCCCCTTTGGGTAGAATTACTTTTTTAAGTGAATAGAAAAATAAATCTTCTTGTGTGGAAGTTTCCATCGTCGCTTCGGTGTCGGGCATAGAATAATCCAACATATCTGCCGCCTCATACCTTGCCGATTGCGCCATAACTGCATTGGTCAGGATTCGATTGGCGTAATAATCCGAACTGCCCCCATTGAGAGCTGCCAAAAACTGCGCAACACTTTGGCTCGAAGAAAGAGGCTCTAAAAAATCGCTATACTTGAAGTTGGGAACGCCTACTACCAAACTCAAATCACTTTCATAAATATCTTCGGCATCATTCATGACGCTGGCGCGTAGGCTGATGCGTGCCTTTGTGTCGTCGAGCAGTTCGATGGAATAATTCGGCAACCAAGCAAAATTTTTCTGCATATAAACCAATTCTACCTCTTCTTTGCTCTGTGGATTTTGAAACTCTAATTCCAAAACGCGCTGTTTGGTCAGATAAGCCACTTCCATAGCTGGAGCTTTCTCAAAGTTTGCCTGCTTGATGGCATCTACCGACAAGGCGCGAAAACTGTTGGCAGGCTTCAAAACTTGTAAAAACACAAAATTACCTTCTATGTTTTCAATTTTGGCTTCAATATGCTCGCCTGTTTCAAGGAGCAGATGCGCATTTTTGCCCTGATTGGCGTAGAGCAAAGCCGCCATGCTACTGACTTTCTGCATTTCTTTCTGTCGCATTTCCTTTTCCATAGAGGTAATGCGTTGCAAACGCCCCGACTGTCCGTAAATCCAGAAAGTGCCAAAAAGAGCTTGTGGCAAATCGGCGATATAGCCCTTATTTTTTTCGGGCTTGACTTCCACTTTTTTGACAAAAAAACTTGTCCCATTTTTAAAAACTACCACCTGCGAGGCTTTCTGTTCTACGGCAGAAGATTGTGCCTGCGCCGAAGGGGTGAAAGAAGGCGTTAGACTCATGGCAAAAAATAAAGTAGATAAAAGCACTATTTTTTTAAAAGGAAAAAGCATATTTTTTTTTGTTAAGATGAAAAAGGAAAACAAACACAAGGCTTCTAAAAAGTAGTGTCCTGTTTTGCCTTCAAGATGCGAAAAAAGTACAAACTCCACAAATGAAAAAGAAAAAAAGCAGGTTTTATCTTTTTTTAGGAAAGCAGTTTCTACAAATTGTCGCTCGCAAGGGCTAAGGGTAAAGCCTTTTCCCAAACTTTTTAAGCTACTTTTTTGGGATTTGTCGTTTTTTTCTCTATTTTTATCGAACCAAAAAGAAAAACCTCTATTCTATCCTCTTTCGCTTGCTATGTCTTCTCCTATCTCTACTGCTGCGGCACAAAAACCTATCTCTCAAAAACGCCTCAAACGCCAAATGAGCCTATTGGCAGGACGCTTGCCCATTGCTTGGTCGGTGAGTTTTCTGTTTTTTGTCGTCGGTATTTTTTACTACTCTGCCCAATTTGCCGTCTGGGACGCTCCTTTTACTTTGGGGCTAAGTGATAGTGATGCAGAATTGCTTTTTTCTTATCGCGACATAGGCTTTGCCCTCGGACTGGTTTCGGGTCTGATGCTTTTGCGTGTCTTTACGGTACGCGCCCTAATGCTGCGAAGTGCCGCTTTTTTCTTAGCTTCCACGATTTTGATGCCTTTTTTAGATGGTTGGTTTGTTTTTTTAAAAATATTTTTCCTAACAGTAGGATTTATCACAGGAGTTTTATACCTAACAGGCTATTCCCTTTTGAGCAAACGCGCCGCCAAAAGTAGAGATTTTATCTGCGCCATTCTGCAAATAGAAGGTTTTTTTGGCTTAGGATTGGGTAGTAGTTTTCTCTTTTTTACCTTCTTTACGGGCGCGACAAGTGGCGATTTGAGTTGGGGCTTGGGCTATGGCTTGCTCTTTCCTCTTCTCTTGCTTATCACCATTCTACTTTATTTTGCACAAATTCCCGAAAAAGAGCCGCCTTTTTCTATCTTCGAGGTGCGCCGTCTGTATGGCAAACTTGCCTTTTTTAGCTTCAACCCTTTGGTCTTGATTTCTATTTTCTGTGTGATTCTGCTCACCTTTATAGAGGTACATTTTCAAAACTGGGTAGATTTTTTTTCTACCCAACTGGTAGATGCAGGCGAATGGCAATTTCACCGCCCCCTTATTCAGGTTCTGATTTTGGTTGCGCTGGCGGTTAGCAAATTTGGTGCAAGTATTCTATTGCGCAAACTAACTCCTGCCTTCTATTTCTTACTTTCTGTCGTGATGCTGGGTTTTGCCGTTGCCTATGCTGCCTCCTTTCTGGGGCAGACTCCCATTTTAGCCGCTACGCACTTAAAAGCACTTTCGCCTACTTTCTTTTTCATTCCGCTGATGGCGTTTTTAATGAGTCCGCTTCCGATTTTGGTCTATGTTCTTTTAGCACAACACACCACTACCGAAATTCGCCTCCTGCTCGTTGTGATACTGACCATTATCTCGCGCTTAGGCTGGCTCTATTTGCCGCGCCTTTCTCATTTTTTCTACAAAAACTTTATCGGACACGTAGCCTACTATTTTACCCTTATCCCTTTGGCACTACTTTTCGTGCTTTTCTTTCTAAACTATTTTGACTTGAAAAACAAAAACACAACTACTTAAATAATGCCCTCACAAGGGCGATATTGAAGAAGATAAAATCCCAAAATGCACCCCAATACATAGTCCAGTGAGTTAAATTTTGCGAAAAACCTTAGCAAATTTGAAGCGAAATAAAGTTTGGATTAACACCTGTTTTTGGATTTGAAAGCACTCTTTTATTTCAATCTCACTTCGGACAAGGGACTGCCTTGTCCCTACATTTGCGCCTGATTTTCAGCATTTAACATCACGATGTCCGCTATAAGTAGCCCATTGCAGGCGAGGTTCAATGAAAACCTTTTGATTTTCTTCAACAATAAGAGTACCATTTCTGTCTATGTAAATCAATTAAAAGTTAATTCTTTACAATATTCTTTCATGGCTTCAAAAATCCATATTCATATACCTTTGGTTCTATTTTTTGAGCCAAAAGTTTCAAATTATCTCTCAAATTTGAAATGAGTTTGGTATAATGTGCATCTTCGCTTTTGCTATTCATGCGCCCTTTCGCATTTCTGCCTTGGAAGTGTTCGCGAATATCGTAGAGAGAGGCGTTTGGATTGTAGTCGCTTTCACTATCATAGGTTAGTTTTTCAAAATCTTGCGTATGGTAGTATTGCCACAATTTGCGCCCTGATTCAAAAACAGCTTTTGCCTCGAAAGAAAATTCCAAAGGCGTAGTCCTAACTTTTTCGGGGTCTAAAATAGTTCCGTTCCCATTGGCTTTTAGCTTGCCCCTCATAAAATTTGTCATAAAATCGCTTTCAAACTTGGTACGCGCAGACACCTGCTCTTCTGTAAAAGGTATCCAATGATTTGTACCTTCTTTACTCGATATGCGATTCTGACCATGAAAAAGTGTAAAAGCCAAACAATCATTTTGAAATTCTGTGTCTTTTTCCCAACCCTCATTCGGATACAAAAACTGGTCGCGGTCGTTGAGCCAAGTAGCCTCGATGCAATGGCGAACTGTAAAATAAACAGCAATTTTTAATAGATTATGATGATTTATTTTGATAACTCCGCTTCTGGCAGAAGGCAATAACTGAATAAAAACTTTATTTTGATTTTGAAAATCAGGCGGATAGTTAGACAACAAACCAATAATATAGTTTTCCTTAGCTTGTAACTGAATAAGCCATTTATTGATGCTTTGAGGCAAGTTTCCATAAAAAATCTTTTCACCGCTTTTTGTGCCGTCATTCTCAATAATATCACAAGTAATTGTTTTGATTTCTTTTTTTTCTGCCATATCCCAAATCGTAAAACCTATCGGAAAGTTTCCCACAACATTATCGAAAGTGTTCGCTTTAACAATAAAACCTTTTAAAAATTTTGCTAAAAAGAAACTTCTAAATTTAGTAAAATTTGTTCCTTGTATAAATTTAAGTTTTGAAAATTGAGCTAATTTTGCGTCACTTATTTTATCATAAATTCGTGCCATAAAAAGAGCAAAAACTTCATTAGAGCCTCCATTTATCTTTTCTTTGTAAAGTTCTCTCGTTTTATTGTCTTTAGCTACTCCTGCTTTATTCTGCCCTGTACCTGTTACGGTACGTGCAGTAGTAGCCTCCGCATACGGCGGATTGATATAAATGACCAACTTTTTCCTTTTTTCGGGATTATTGATAATTTCTTGTAAAGTTTTTGGTAGCTTTTTAAAATCGTCGTTTAGAAAATCAAACTGAAAAACATGGTCGTGCAAGAGATTTGCGCCATTATTGATGCGGTCGTGCATGACATCTACATCTTGTTTATCCAATGTAGAAGCAAAAATGCGGTATTTATTCGTTAAACCTGATAATAAATTTCCCGTACCTGCGGCACAGTCCCAGATGTAATATTCGTCCTGCCAATCTTCGCCCAATACACTCGTTAGGTACTTTTGCGAAAGCTCTACCCAGATTTGAGGGGTGAAGAAACTGCCCTTGCGCTCCCTTACGTCTTGTGGCACAAGCAAATCCCTGCGCTCTACAATATAATCCCAATACTGCTCTTTGGGCGGTCTTTCGTATCTATTCCAAAATTGCGTATGCGCAACTTGTTTGTCTTTAAAAGTAGAAGTTTTGCTCGAAAAAAAGCCCGCTTTGTCAATTTGTCTATCAAGCGAGTAATGATTGCCGCGCAACCATACAAAAAGTTTGTCTTTAATGGTCATGTTTTCTTCGGAAAGCAAATCGGCAAGATAAAAGTCGCCATCAATGATTCCAATTTTTTTGGCATAATCCCAATTAACGGCAATAGTCGGCTTTACCACTTGCAACCAGCGATTAAAAACAGAAATAAAATTATTTTTATCTATTTTGGTTTTCGTTAGTCCAAACTTTCCAACTACAAAATTTTCCTTAATAAAGTTTTTTAACTCTTTGTCGTCTTGAATAAAATAGAAAAGTAAAGCCTTTTCATCAATAATAGACTTTACTCTTTGATGAAGATGCTTAAATTCTTTGGTTTCATAATTGGAAGGCGCAACGTTCCAATTAAAATCGTTCTGATAAAAAACTTCGTGAATGTCGTTGTAGGGAATGAAAGCCATCTTTTCACCATCAAACGCGCCCAAATAGGCAGGGGGCAAAAACTTATCGAAAGTCCTTGCTTTTCCTACCGTCAGCACAAGCTGCACAATAGAATTGTATAAATCGGATATGCCTTTCTTAGCCTCCGCCCAAAGCAGCGATTCGTGTTCGAAAAACTCTTTCTGGCTTTGCTGCATAGCGACACAAAAATCTACATTGCCTATGATTTTGGTGCAATCGTAGAGCCAAAAGTAGTCTTGCGCTACCTTATTCTTCAATTCTTCCTCCCTTATATTCTGATACTTCATTGTTTGTCTATGTTTATGGCGAGCTTGCTTTATAGTTGGTACAAAGGTACATATAAAAAACAAAAGTCCAAAATTTCCTACTTTGTCCAGCCTTAGCTTTCATAGCATCAATCGCTTTATTTTTATTATAAAAATTTTAATCATATTTTACTACAAATAATTTATTTTAGCAGACTCCACTCTCTTTTTAACATTGCATATTGAAACTCACTTCCCCATTTTCCTTTGAAAAAAACATTTTCAATAAAATGCCCCTCTTTTCTAAAACCTACACTTTGTAACAAACTTATTGAAGCAATATTTTCAGTATCTACAATTTCAACTACCCGATGTATTTGCTTGTCTTCAAATAAAAACGCTAATATAGCGCGTATTGCTTCTTTGGCAAAGCCCTTTTTCTGTTCGAGATGCGAAATGGTGATGCCTATTTCTGCAATTCTTGTGTCTTCTTGGTTCAATTTGATGGCACAATCGCCAATTACTTTTTTTGTATCGAGGTTTTCAATGGCGTATTGCACCCATTCACCTGCTTTTCCAAAGTGCTTAGTGGCGTTATCTATGATAAAATTTTCAGCCTCATCAAGCGTCAAAACATCAAAACCTTGATATTTTGTAACTTCTGGATTTGAGCGATACAGGTGAAAATCAGCCAAATCTTCTAATTCGAGGGGACGAATTTGAAGCCTTTTAGTCTTGATATTGAGTTTTTTCATTTGTAAAAATTTGAAATCTATAAAAATATGCTGCTACAAAGCTATACTTTTCTTATTATATTTGCAAATAAATCGCATTTATTTTTCTAAAAATGAAAACAACGCAGGGAGGCGCAAGTCTGAATTTTGTGTATCTTTACCGTTGATAAAGCAAAACAATCACTTCTCTCACCTATTTTTATGTCCACAGTTCAAAAGTTAGTGTTAGCCTCGCAGTCGCCGCGTAGGAAAGAATTGCTCACCAAATTAGACCTGCCTTTTACGATACGCATTTTAGAAACAGACGAAGATTTCCCTTCCACTATGCCCCCAGAAACGGTAGCCCAGTATTTGGCTACACAAAAGGCAGAGGCACAAGCGCACCTTTTACAAGCCGACGAGGTCTTATTAGCAGCCGATACTACCGTTTTATTACAACCAGAAAATAAAATAGAAAAAGCACAAATTCTGAACAAACCCCAAGATGCAGCCCACGCCAAACAGATGTTGGAAATGCTTGCAGGCAGGACGCATTGGGTCGTTACGGGCGTTTGTCTGAAAAGTCAGACCCAAACAAGGGCTTTTTCCGACATCGCCGAAGTTACTTTTGCCTCCCTTTCAGATAGTCAGATAGCGGCTTATATCGCACAATATCAACCCTTTGACAAGGCAGGCGCGTATGGCGCACAAGATTGGATAGGGCTTATGGGTATCGAAAAAATAGTAGGGAGCTATTTTACCATCATGGGGCTGCCCACGCATTTGGTCTATGCTAATTTGCTCGAATTTTTCCCATTGGTAGAGGGTTTGAGAAAGTAAGAAGAAAAGTTTTAAAAAATTTTGAAAAGTTTTAACTTATAAAACACACAATAAAAAAACCTATCAGCCTTAGCCGATAGGTTTTTGTTTTAAAAGAAAGTGCTTTAAAGGTCTATTCTTTTACAATTTTTCTGATAATCGTACCCTCTGCGTGTTGGATTTGAAGGGTATAAATACCATTGGCATAGGCACTAAGGTCGAGGGTAAAGGTCTGATTTTGAGTAGCTTCGAAAGGTAGAGCCTTCAAGGTTCTGCCCAAAGCATCTACTAAAACCAACTGACAAGTTCCCTGCAAAGTCCCTACCTGAATTTGTACGATTCCCGAAGTTGGGTTTGGATACAAATTGAAAGTAGCCTCGATTTCGTCATCTGTACCCAAAGGCAAAGTGTAGTAATTGCTACGTGTGCGAACCTGACAGCCTTCTACCGTAGAGATAAGTGCCTGATAATTACCATTTTGCGTAATAGGCACAGTGAGCTGATTGGTTGCTCCTGCAATCGGTTGTTGATTGAAGAACCACTCAATCGTGCTATACTCGCCATTGATTTGCAAGACGGCATCGCCTGCCTGACGGATAAGGCGAACCTTTGGCACTTCATAAAATGGCACTTCTACCTCGTTAGAAAGTACGACACAGGCTTCGCGGCTGGCTTGGAATACCAAACGCACTTGATACACGCCCTCGTCTGTGGCAAAGATTTCGTTTCTATTGGTATTGTAGCTTGCATAATAACGCAAACCATTTTTAAACCAAACATAAGTAGCTCCGCTGATGGCAGGAACGCTCAATTTGACAGAATCGCCTGCACAGAAGCCCTGTTCGGCTTTGGTAAGCACCACCGAAGAAGGAGGAGCTAAGACCGTAACCGCTGCCGTAACGCTACTTTCGCAACCGTTTGCCAACACTTTTAGCGTATAAGTGCCGCTTTCTGTGGTTTGGAAAGTAGTGCCTTGTCCTACCTCTTGGCTGCCATTGAACCAAGTATAAACGGCATCTGAAGGGTTATTGCCCACCTGTGCATTTAAAGTAGCCTCGTTACAGAAAACTAAGTTGGTTTCCAAAATAGCCGCCGTAGGTTTGTAGTCCAAAGTAACACGCGCCTCCGCCGAAACGAAAGTACAGTTATTGCGAACCACAGCCACTGCATACACGCCTGAACGTTCTACTTGAAGTGTATTGCTATCTGCACCACCCAACATCAGACCATTGCGATACCAAATGTAGCGGACATCATTGTAGAGTGTCGCGGTAAGGGTTGTCGTTTGGCTACCTTCGCAGAAAAAGACGCGCTCGCCTTCCAAAATTTCAACGGGCAATTCTTCGGCTACTAATGCCAAGACTGCTACGCGCTCACTTTCTTGTCCGTTGCTTACAAAAGAAATGTAGTAGAAACGGCTTTCGGTAAGTACAGGGGTTTCGAAAACATTTGTCGCGATTTCCGCAACCAAATCATTTCCAATTGAATCGTTGTAAATGCGATAACGGTCAGTGAAAAGGCGCAAAGCAGGAAGCTGAATCTGCACTGTTCCGCTGCCACAGGCTTCTCTTACCGCCACTTGCGAAGGCGCAAGTGGGAAGGTATAAGCTCTGGCACGCGCAGGCTCTGAACGGTTGTTAGAAGAAATGGCTACTACTTGGAAATAATAAAGTGTGTTAGGGTCAAGACCGCCTACGGTGTAGGTAACGACACCTGCCCCAACAGTAGCGACTAAGATGTCGCCCACATAAATATCATATCCATTTACCGCCGCTGGTACGTTTGTCCAATCCAAAGTGATTTGGGTAGTGGAAATAGGCGTAGCCGTAAGGGGAGCAGGCGAAGGCACGAAAGTAGGCGCACCGCCACCGCCACCTGTGGTAGGATTGTTTCCTGTTTCAAAGTTCCAATCGGTAGCAAGGGCAAAACCTGCAAAGTCGGCACCTGTCGCCGCCGCTTCTATTGCACCAGCATCTATCAAGACGTGATAGTTGGTATTGGGCAATAGATTAACAGTTGGATTGATGGTGACCTGATTCGTAGCCGCATTGTAGGTTACGGTAGCATCGGCACTGCCTGCGGCAGGAATGACAAGGGTAGTTACGCCGTCGGAAATGGTAATGTTTCCTGTGCCAGCCTGTACGGGCATATCGAAGGTAATGACCAAATTAGTAGCAGGAGAAACGCCAGTGGCATCATCAGCAGGGCTAAGATTGACCACCATAGGCGGAATCGGTTGCAAATTCAAACCTACAATAATAGGGTCATGGTCAGAAGAGCGATAAGGATTTGCAGCATAGTAGTCGGGCGAAGTGCCATCTACTGCACCTTTAAATTCAAGATTGTAGTCAATTACGAAAGGCTCGTCGGCGTTGATGTGCCACTTGGTTACGCCTGTGGTTTGTGCCGTAAGCGAAGCCGTCGCTAAGATGTGGTCTAACGAACCCGAATAGCTATCGAAAATAAAAGAGTAAGACGAGGCATTTCCACCAAAAGCATCTGCCAAATTGGTATAGCCGTTATCGGTAAATTCTCTGATGGGGTCTTCCATTGCGTAAGAATTGAGGTCGCCCATGATGATAACATCGTTGTCGTTTGCAGCCGTAGCCAAAGAAGCAGCTAAGTTGCGTACTTGTGCAGCATGTTGCGTGCGCAAAGCGTTCCAACAGCCTTGTCCGTCGCCTTGGTCTTCGTTTAAAGAGCCGTCAGAAGGGCAGCTACCTTTTGATTTCAAGTGATTGACAATGACAGAAAACTTCTCGCCATTAGATACCAATTCAAAAGTTTGTCCGATAGGATTGCGGCTTTGTGGAATGACGATAGTTTGCGCTGCACCCGAAGGCGTAACTACGGCAGGTTTGTAAATCAGGGCTACCGTAATGGCATCTGTACCCGAATCAGGGTGTGTAATGGCAGCCCAAGTGCCTGCACCTGCCACAGCGTTCAATCTATTGACTAAATCAGCAAGGGCGTTGTCGCCTGCAATGTTTGAAATTTCCATCAAACCAATGACATCAGCATTCAAACCCAAAAGCGCGGGAACGAGTTTATCGCGCTGACGCTGCAATTCAGTGGCGTTATTTGCCCCACGATTATCGGGGTGTGTGATAGAAGTAAAGTAGTTCAAGACGTTGAAAGAGGCTACTTTTACGTTGTGCGTACCTGTTACGGTCGCAGGCGCAGCAGGGCGCGGATTGGTGCGCGTAATCGTCGGTGCAGCCGTAGGGTGAAACGTGTATTCATTTGCACCACTTGGATTGATGCGGTCGTAATGTAGGATACCGATAAGATTTGTAACCTCGTCGCCTGCCCGTACTGTGTTATCTGCCCCTACATAAGCCAAAGGATTTGGGTTTTGATTGGCATTGCCTGTTCTGCCGTCATCTAAGACAATCAAATTTCTTTGGTTGAAATCGCGCAAATTGATGGCATCTGTGCTATTTGGCAAATGAACCTGTGTAGGCTGCATCAAACGACCAGCAGCAGAGAGCGAAAGTTGTCCATAACGTCCCCAAAAATAATTTTGGGCTACGGTCATGGTCTGATTGATTTGCACGTACATGCCTTCGTACTGCTCCAATTCGCCATCATAGGTTTCGGGGAAATTCAAAACGGTAGCGGCAGGAAGGGCTACGCCCGTAGCTAAGACGGTAATATTAGATACTTGGTCTATTTGCGTAACGTTGAAAAACTCGGTAGCGCGTCCCGTAACAAGTACCCTATCACCGATATTGACTTCTACATAATCAGGGTCAGAAATAGGTATAAAGACAAAGATGCCGTCAGAGGTTTGTGCATTGCCGTCGCCTGTGGGGTCTTGGATAAAGAAACCGCGCATCTGATTGTCGGTTTGGAAATCGCCTACTACAATACCCGAAGTAGTAACGGTAGTACCCGAAAGAGGCGTTGGCGCGTCGCCTGCTGCCGTTACGCCCTGAATGGTGTAAATGGGAGTGATAGTAGGAATAGAACCCGAAACTGCCACATTGACCGTAGTTGCGCCTGTGCTAACGTGCGTAATATCGCCTGTGTGGGTCGTTCCCGAAGTAGGATTGTAGCGGACGTGAATTGTGGTAAGAGTTGCCGCTGCTGCTGCCGTTAGGGTAATGGTATTTGAAAAAGTAACCCCATCGAGTGAAATCTCGAAATGTGTAGGCGCGGTAAGTACCAAATCTGCCGTTAGATTTGAACCCTGAACGGTATAAGTTTGGGTAGCCGAAGGCGTGTTCAATGCCGTTGTTACGAAAGGCGAAAGAGAAGTTACCGAAGTGGTAATGGTGGGAGTACCGGGTACAAAAAGTGTATTCACCGCACCCAGCGTATTCACCGCATCGGAAGTAGGTGCAGCGGCGGCAGGGAAATTAGGCAAGCCAAAACCAAAAAAATCATTTCTTGTCCAGTCGCTTGTCGCATTCGTATCTGTTCCGTTGGGTAAGCGTGAAGCACCACCCACAGTATTTGACCCACCGTCGTAAGTCGGCGTTAGAACAGGAACGCCATAAGTACGGTCTGTTGCGGCACCATCGTTAATAGCAACTGCGTCTAAAATAGAAGTCCAAGGGGTAATGTCTAATACGCCGTCATCGTTGGTATCTAAATCTTGACTTAGTGTTCCTGTAAAGTTTTCTACCAACAAAATAGTTGCTGTGCCGTTTTCTAATTCACCATTAAGATAGCCCGTAGTCCAGAAGCCACCCGCATTTGTCGTTCCCACATTGTAAATGCGGTCAATCACCCCACTTGCGGTGCCTGTATTATCGCCTTCTATAAACAAAATACTTAAAGTACTGTAATTTGTATTAGCAGCACCAAAGACCTCGATAAACTCATTTACATCTGCCCCCGCGTGGTTTATCACAAATTCATTGATAACGGGATTGATAGAAAGAACCGTTCCTCTGATTTTTACATTATCAATTCGCCAAGAGCCGCCTGCTGCCTCTGAATTATAGCCGTAAATACGGAAGAAAACACTGCCCTGATTATCCAAAGCAGCGATTGCAGCAAGGTTAAAACTGTGGCTTCGCCATTGTGTATTGTCGGGTACGCTTGTTACCGTTGCAGGAATGGGTGTAAAAGTAGTGCCATCGGTACTGTAGCTCACGCTAAAATTGCGAATACCTGTGCCTGACCTTCTTTCATCAAATTCTAAGATGATGTCTTCATAGCCTGTAGTAGCAGTAGAAAACTGAAAATAATCGGTAGCATCAAGGGTAGCATCAGTAGTCCATTCATTCCAATTCCAAGAATCACCGGGATTTCCAGCGGCAAATCCTGTTCCATTTGGTATGAGACCTGCACCCGTAGCAGCCGTACCTGTACCTGTGGAGGGCGTTGTAACGTCGCCTTCAAAATCCCAAACAACAATGTCTACTTGCGCTTTCGCCCAGCCAATGCTCAAAAATAGCATCAGCGTAAGCCAAAGATTTTTTGTTCTGTGTAAATGTTTCAACATAACGAAATAAATAAAGATGAGAAATCAAATCCGCGTGGGTTCTTTTCAACTGCAAAACTAATCCTTTTATATTACGTGGCTGTGAAATTTGGAAAAATATCCTATTTTTCGCGCTCCTTTCTAAAAAAAACGCAACTTCTGCCTCCTACAATAGCTCACAAAGTAGCTAAGAGCCTGAAAATAAAACCTTTAAGCCGCCTGCCAAACACTTTGTAGTCGTAAATAAAATTTGACAAAAAAGCCGTATCTTTGCCCTCCTTATCCTTTCTTTTCGCCTTTTCGCCCTGCTATGCTCTATCTGATTCCTACCCCTATCGGCAACTTAGAAGACATCACGCTTCGTGCCTTGCGCCTGCTTCAAGAAGTAGATTTTATCCTCGCCGAGGATACCCGTAAAAGTGGCGTACTGCTCAAACACTACCAAATTTCGAAACCCCTACAAAGCTACCACCTACACAACGAACACCAAGTAGTTGAAAGAGTAGTACAAAAAATTGCGCAAGGGCAGAAAGCCGCCCTCATAACAGATGCAGGCACACCCGCCATCTCCGACCCCGGCTTTCTTTTGGTTCGCGCCTGTGTGGAGGCGGGCATCGAGGTACAATGTTTGGCAGGCGCAACCGCCTTCGTTCCTGCGCTGGTTCAATCGGCTCTGCCTTCGGATAGGTTTGTTTTCGAGGGTTTTTTGCCGCCCAAAAAGGGCAGACAAACAAGACTTGGGCAAATTTTGCAACAATCCTATACAACAGTTTTGTATGAATCGCCCCACCGTTTGCTCAAAACGTTGCAACAGTTGATAGATTTGGGTGCAAACAACCGCCAGATTGCCGTTTGTAGAGAACTTTCCAAACTGCATGAGGAAACTTTTAGAGGCAATATAGAGGAAGCCCTTGCTCATTTTCAAGCCAAAGATAGTATCAAGGGTGAGATTGTGCTGGTCTTGGGGGCAGAAAAAAAGATTAGAAATAGCCAACAAGAATTGGAAGAAGACGACTTTGAGGCGTAACACGCTCTTTTTGGTTTTTTGCCTCTTGGTTTTTTGCCTCGTATTTTTCAAATCCAAACAAAAACCCAAGCCGATAGAATCCGCTTGGGTTTTTGTATTTAGGTTGGGCAGTTTCCGATTTTGGGACTATTCACCCACAGAGGCGCGTACAAAGTTTTTCACTTCTACGCCGCCTTGCTGCTTCAAAAACTCCTTAATCGTAACTTTGTTGTCTTTTACAAAAGGTTGTTCTAAAAGTGTGTTTTCTTTCAAAAACTTTTGTACATACCCTTGTGCAATTTTTTCTAAGATGTTTTCAGGCTTTCCTTCAGCACGCGCACGCTCGATGCCGATTTCAAGTTCTTTTTGCTTCAAGTCTTCACTTACGCCTGTGCCATCTACGGCAATAGGATTCATGGCAGCAATCTGCATGCCCAAATCTTTGCCCAAAGTTTCGTAATTGGCAGAGCCTACTTTGTTTAGGGCTACTAATACCCCTACTTTGCCGTTTGAGTGAATGTAAGAAGCTAATTTTTCTGCCTGCTCATATCCATAAGCTACGATAGAGATTTTTTCGCCAATGGTGCCGACAAGTTCGGTAATTTTAGATTCTACCGTTCCATCTTGTAAAGGCATTGCCAAGAGCGCGTCTTTGTCGGCTACTTTGTTGGCTACCGCTACGGCTAAGATGGCGTTTCCTAAACTCTGGAAGCCTTCGTTTTTAGCTACAAAGTCCGTCTCGCAACCTAATCCCAAGATGATGCCTTCGCTATCGTTATTGAACAAACTTACGAACACTGCGCCTTCACTGGTTTCGCGGTCTGCGCGTTTTGCCGACACTTTTTGTCCTTGTTTGCGCAAGACTTCGATGGCTTTGTCGAAATCGCCTTCTGCTTCAGAAAGAGCTTTTTTACAATCCATCATGCCTGCGCCAGTCATTTGGCGGAGTTTGTTTACGTCGCTTGCAGTAATTGCCATGGGTTTGAGGAAATTAGAAAGATGAAAGAAAAGGAATGAAAATCAAGATTTTTCTACCAATAGCCCGCTTAAAACAAACCTTTTGGCGTGTCTTTGAGCGCGTCTGTGGGCTTTTGTATTGATAGGCGACCTAAACTGCTTTCATGTCAAAAAGAGTGATTCTTTTATCCTTGCCTTGCTGCCGCCAGCGGCTGCGCAAAACAAGGACAAAGGTAGGAATCACTCCTAAGACGTGCTATAAGAGAGGTCTATGGTTGACAGAAGTGCGCCTTAGTATTTGGCTACTATGGCGTTCTGCTCCTCGCTAAGGGCGTTGCCTCTGTAAAGGGCAGCAGCGGCAGACTTCAAGCCGTTGAGTTCGGTACGGATAGTAGCGAGGGCGGCTGCGTCGCGTTCAGCTTTTTTCTTGCCTAACATCGCCGCTTGCGCTGCGGTTAGTTCGCTGATACGCTTCTCTATTTTTTGTTTGGTATCTTTCATAAGGATAAAAAAAACAAGGAGGTGATGTTTTACAAACCCCCAACACAAGGTCAGGGGTTTTCAATACGTGAGAACAGAGTGGGGAAAACGATAAACGGAGGTTTTGCTTATTCCTCGTCTGCGGCAGTTTCTTTGGTTGCGGCAGGTTTTTCGTCTATGGCGCGTTTCTTTTCTTCCTCTTCACGACGCTGCGCTTCGGCTTTTTCCTCTTTGCGCTCTTGTTCGCCTTCCTTGATAGCCTGTGCGATAACTTCGGTAATCAGTGAGATGGACTTGAATGCGTCGTCGTTGGCAGGGATGGCGAAATCTACAGATTCAGGGTCGGAATTGGTATCGACCATCGCAATAACAGGGATACCTAAGCGTTTAGCCTCTTTTACAGCTATGTGTTCACGCGAAATATCGACGATAAACAAGGCAGCAGGGGTGCGGTTGATGTTGGCAATACCACCTAAAACGCGCTCTAACTTCTCTTGCTCGCGCGAAATCATCAGACGCTCGCGCTTGGCTAAGTTTTTATAGTTGTCGCTTTTCATCAAACGCTCGGTCGATTGCATCTTTTTGATAGACTTCTTGACCGTATTGAAGTTGGTAAGCATACCACCTAACCATCTTTCCGTAACGTAAGGCATGCCTAATTCTTCGGCTCTTTGCTTTACAACTTCTTGTGCTTGCTTTTTGGTAGCGACGAAAAGGATTTTCTTTCCTTTGCGCGACATATCTTTCACCGCAGCAGCAGCACGTTCCAAAGACGCGAGGGTCTTATTAAGGTCGATGATATGGATACCGTTGCGCTCCATGAAGATGTAAGGAGCCATGCGCGGATTCCATTTGCGCTTTAAGTGACCGAAATGCACGCCCGCATCGAGTAGGTCTTTGTATTCTACTTTTACTGACATAGAGATGGGTATTTGAAGAAGGTCGGTTTTTACTTTGTTTCATCGGCTTAGTAGGCGCGGGTTATTCAAAATAGCGTAGCGCGTTTGGGGCGATGTCAAATTAAAAGGGCGAAAACCGAGCATTCGGATTATGGAATTGGAATAAGATACAAAAAAACGGGGCGAAAGGGTAGCCCCAAGGGAAAAGAAAGGATTAGCGTTTGCTGAACTGAAAACGACGGCGTGCTTTTCTACGACCGTATTTCTTGCGTTCTACCATACGCGAATCGCGCGTAAGGAAACCTTCAGGCTTCAAGACCGCACGAAGTTCAGCATCTACTTCCAAGAGGGCGCGAGAGATACCCAAGCGTACTGCTTCGGCTTGTCCTTTTACGCCACCGCCTTGAAGGTTGATGTTGAAATCGAATGCACCATCTTTATCGGCAACTTTCAAGGGCTGCTGTACGATAATGCGAAGCACTTCGGTAGGGAAATAATCCTCGAAGGTGCGTCCGTTGATGGTGATGTTGCCTGCGCCGGGTTTCATGTACACGCGCGCTACGGACGTTTTGCGTCTGCCTATTGCGTGATATGTTTCCATTTAGAGTGTGATGGTTTTAGGTTGTTGAGCTTGATGTTTGTGTTCGCCGCCTGCATACACGTGTAAGTTGCGATACAAGGCGCGTCCTAAGCGATTGTGAGGCAACATGCCTTTTACGGCACGCTCCACCAAACGGGTAGGGAATTTTTCCATCAACTTGCGAGGCGTAGTTACGCGCTGACCGCCGGGGTAGCCTGTATGAGAGATAAGTTCTTTATCGTCCCACTTATTGCCTGTCATGCGGATTTTATCCGCGTTGATAACGATAACGTTGTCGCCACATTCAGTGTGCGGAGTGTAAGAAGGCTTGTGTTTGCCGCGAAGTCTTTTTGCTACTTCACTCGCCAAACGACCCAAGACCATACCCTCTGCATCAATCACTATCCACTCCGAAGGAGCGTCTTGTTTAGCGACCATTTGGGTTTTGTAACTTAATGCGTCCATTTTAACTCACTGATTATCAAGAATATAAACAAAAATCCGTTGAGCAAATCGCTTACGCTACTCAACGGACTTGCAAAGGTAGCTACATTTTTCGAAACTCCCAAAGGTAGGGCGCAAAATCTTCTACTTTTTTTACTGCTTTCTAAAAACGCACTACAAAGTTAAACCCTAAGGGTC
>NZ_KE383880.1:190458-288068 GCF_000422585.1 Hugenholtzia roseola DSM 9546 | reverse complement strand
CTCCCCTATGGGGGGAGGGCAGGGTGCAGTAATGTTAAGTTCTGTAAAAAGCCTTGTTTTATCAAATTTGACACGAAATAAAATTTGGTTTTGAAACCCTCCCTTTGGGGGAGGGCAGGGTGGGGTTCATTCCTTTTTTATTTCAATCTCGCTGCGGACAAGGCATTGCCTTGTCCCTACATTTGCATTTGATTTTTAGAATTTAACATCACTGCCCCAAACCCCTCCCCCAAAGGGAGGGGCTTCAATTTCGTATCATTTTTTTCGCATAAATGCAAAAAAATGATTTGGTTTTCGAACCCTCCCCTATGGGGGGAGGGCAGGGTGGGGGTTCAGGAAGATGGCTCAAAGTGTAAAAACTTGTTTTTTGACCTTCCTACTGTTGTAACAACGCCCGAAGCGCGTGCGTGCGCTTTTGGGTTTTTCTAAAAAGCAGGCGCAATTTTAGAAGCTACAAAATTACGCTTTTCGTTTGAGTTTGGACTTAGAAAAAAGAGCCTTTCGGATTTTTTTGCAAACTTTAACGCCTCAAAGGGAGGTGAAAATGAGCAAGTGCAGAAAAGTAGGTGAGATTATGCTTTGCCATACTAATAATTTGAAAACCACGCTGCCTTGCCCTTTCTGGCTTTTTGGGTGCAAAATGTTTCTCTATTTTGGAAAATCGTATTCGAAGCCTTAACTTTACCTACAAAAAAAAGGCTTTTACCGAAAAAAGATTTCACCTTATCGAGCAGCTTTGTAGCTTGCAACCTAATGGCATAACTTTTCTACTTTGGATAGGCAAACCCTCATAAAAAATGCTTATCCTATCAAAAAATGAAAAACTTTCTTCTTACCTTCTTTGCTTTTCTTTTTGCTTTGCGCCAATGGCTTGGGGTGAGTGTGTTGGCTGCCCTCTGGGGGCTTTATTTTTTACCCATAACAAAGGCACAGCAAACGCCCAATCTCGATAAAGGCGACACACAAGAAAACCGCTTGCGCTTTCGTACCCTAAGCATAGAAGATGGACTTTCACAAAATACCATCTTACACATCTTACAAGATAGCAGGGGCTACCTTTGGCTTGGCACACAAGACGGACTAAACCGTTATGATGGCTACGATTTTTATACCTACACACAGGCAAGTGGCGATAGCACCTCTTTGGTCGCCAATTTTATCAACCACATTTTTGAAGACCGACAAGGAAATATTTGGATTGCGACGCTTTCGGGCATCTCTCAATACCGCTGGATAAGCGACGATTTCAAAACCTACCCCTTGGCGGGTCAGATGAGTTTGGGCAACAAAAACGTGCGTTGCCTTTTTGAAGACAAACAAGGGCTGATTTGGGCAGGTACAGACAATGGCATTTTTGTTTTAAACCCCAATACGCAGCGTTTCGAGCCGCTCAAAGGTTGGAGCGGTTTGGGCGAAACGGCTATTTATGCCTTCCTAACCGATAATCAACAGAACGTTTGGATTGGCACAGAAAACGGACTGTATCGCCTCAATGCAGGCAAGCGCAGCATCGAGCCTTTTTGGTATCGCAATCAGAATCCGATTACTGCCCCTACTTACGCGCTTTTACAAGACCCCTTAGGCAAGGTATGGATAGGCACACAGGAGGGTATTTTTATGTATCAGCCCCAAAACGACGAACTCAAACATTTCACACACAACCCCGCCCAAATGGGGACACCCAGCAGTGATATTGTCAAAGCCTTTGCCGTAGATAAAAAGGGGCAACTTTGGGTCGGCACTTACGGAGGCGGACTTTTACTCTACAATTATACCACCGAAACTTTCCAAGCCTTTCGCCAAATAGACGACAATCCCTATTCCCTTTCCGACGACATGGTGCAGTCGCTTATTTGTGATAGGACGGGTATTTTATGGGTAGGTACTTACAATGGGTTAAATAAATTTGACCCCGAAAAGGATATTTTTGTAACCTACCAAAGTGAAATTTCACCCCTGATGGAACTTATCCGTACCGAAGTTTGGGCGATTGTAGAAGACGAACAGCAAGGACTTTGGATAGGGACAGATAAGGGTTTGTATCACTACCACAAAGAATCGCCGTTGCAGAAATTGCGCAGCCTAACGCACTACCAAGCCGATTTGCGCGACGAAAATGCGTTGGCTGAAAACAAAATCTTGGCACTGCTCAAAGATAGCCGCAACCAAATTTGGGTAGGCACAGAAGGCGGCGGTTTGCACCTTTTTGATAAGGAACGGCAGATTTTTAAGCGTTTTCAGGCGGCAGACGAGGAAAGCCTCAATCAGACAAGTCCGCAGGTTTGCGACAACAACATCTGGGCTTTGTGTGAGGATAGGTATGGCGAAATTTGGGTCGGTACTTCTAATGGCTTGTCGCGTTACAACCCCAAAACCCAACTGTTCAAACATTACAGCGAAAAAAACGGACTGCCCGACCACAACATCTGGACAATCTATCAAGACCGTTATGGAATTGTTTGGATAGGCACTTCCAACGGCTTGGCAAGGTATGAAAGAAGCAGTGATAGTTTTCAGATATACGGCGATACCCAACTCAATAATACCTACATCATCAGCCTTTTTGAAAGCAAAGACGGCACTTTTTGGGTAGGAACGCAGGGAGGCGGCATCAGCCGTTTCAACAAAGAAAACGATTCTTTTGAACCCTACAATGAAAAGGAAGGGCTGCCCGACGGTATCGTCTATGGCTTTGCACAAGACAACAAACAAAACCTTTGGATTAGCACCAATCGCGGTCTTTCGCGCTTTGATGCCCAAGCCAAGCTCTTTCGCAATTTTGACATAAACGACGGCTTGCATAGCAACAAGTTCAACCATCAGGCGGCTTATCGTACCCAAAAGGGCGAACTTATTTTCGGAAATATCGGCGGTTTGAATATTTTTCACCCCGATAGTATTCGCGATTATCGCTACGATTTGCCCGTCTATATTACGGCTTTGAAGGTCTTTAATCCGAATAAAAAGATAAACAACGAAAACTATTTGCACCTGCGCCAAGAAGAAGAAAATTTGGTGGTGCTTTCGCATGAAAATGAAGTCGTAACCTTCGAATTTGTAGCCATAGATTTCCGCTCGCCTAAAAAGATGCAATACGAATACATTTTGGAAGGCTTCGATAAAGATTGGCGCAGAACCAACTACCGCAATCGCTCCGTTTCTTATACCAACCTGCCCACAGGCGAAACCTACACCTTCAAGGTTCGGGTAGCGAATCAAGACGACAAACAAAATTTTGCGACCCTCAATATTTACATTCAGCCACCTCTTTGGAAGCGCATCTGGTTTCGCATCTTAGCGGCTACGGTTGCGCTCCTGATTGTAGTCGGAATTTATGCCTTGCGCATCAATCGCGCACAGGCGCATCGCAAGGCGTTGGCGCGTCAGGTCAATGAGCGCACCCTCGAACTTGAAAGTGAAAAGCAAAAATTGCAAGCTGCCTACAATCAAATTCAGACCAAAAACGAGGAAATTGTGCAGGTAAATGATGCTTTGCGCCAAAAACAAGAAGAGGTACTTTCTCAAAAAGAGGATTTAGAACGCAAACGCAACCAAATAGAACTTTCATACAATAACATTCGCACCCTAAGCGAAATTGGGCAACAAATCACAGCTACCCTCAACATCGAGGAATTGGTGCGAACGCTATACAATCGAATCCAAGACTTGATGGACGCAGCAGGCTTTGGTATTGGCGTGTATGAACGCAGCACCGAAATTGTGGAATTTCATGGCTACAACGAAACGGGGCAGCGCATTAGCTATCAATTTGACCCCAAATCGGATAAAAACCTCCTTTCGCAGTGGTGCTTGCGGCATGGGCAGGAAATTTTGATAGGCGATTTGCAAACAGAGTACGTCAAATACGTGTCGGGCGAAGTCCGCGCCGTAGAAGGGGCGATGCCCAAGTCGGTGATTTATCTGCCACTTTACATCAAACACCGCCCGATTGGGGTAGTAACGGTGCAGAGTTTGCAAAAAAATGCGTATTCGTCCAAAGATTTGACCCTCTTGAAGGGATTGGCTTCTTATGTGGCGATAGCTCTCGACAATGCGAAAAATTATGCTGCCTTAGAAGATTCGAAATACGCCGTAGAAAAGAGCAATCAGCGCATTACCGATAGTATTCGCTATGCCCAAACGATTCAGGAGGCGATTTTGCCTACCAAAGCCATGTTAGCGCACTGTTTTGAGGAGCATTTTGTCATTTTCAGACCCAAAGACGTGGTATCAGGCGACTTTTATTGGTTGCGCGAAATCGACGGGCGTGTGTTTGTAGCCATAGCCGACTGTACAGGACATGGCGTACCCGGTGCTTTTATGAGCATGATTGGCAGCCGCCTCTTAAATGAAATCATAGACGAAGCCCAAATTTTAGAGCCTGCCCAAATTTTAGACCAGCTCCACCTGCGCCTGCGCAATGCCCTCAAACAAGACCAAACACAAAACGACGACGGCATGGATATTGCCCTCTGTCGGGTAGATGCCTTAGAAGACAATGGTGAGCGCGAATTGGTCTTTGCAGGTGCAAAACGCCCTATGTTTTTGGTCAGCGAAGGGCAAGGACAACTCATTAAGGGCGACAGACGCTCGATAGGCGGTGGAGAAAGCAACATGCGCCTCAAACGCAAGCCCTTTATCCAACTTCAACTCACTGTAAAACAGGGAGATGCCCTCTACCTTTGGACAGACGGCATCACAGACCAAAACAACCTAAACCTTCAAAAAATTGGACAAAACGAACTAACCAAGCTAATCGTACAAAATGCCGACTTCGAGATGCAAGACCAGAAAGAAGTCCTCGAAGAGGCTCTACAAAGGCATCAGGGGTCGCAAAAACAGCGCGACGATATTAGTATTATGGGGATTAGGTTGTAGGAAAGCATAGGAAAAGAGGGTAGGCAAGAAGGGTAAGAGGCTTGTACTTAGTAATGTTAAGCTCTGCGAAAACTCCTGTGTTGTCAAATTAGAAACAAAATAAAATTTGGGCTGAACCCCATTTTTAGGTCTGAAAATCCTCTTTTGTTTCTATTACACTGCGGGCAAGGCACTGCCTTGTCCCTACTTTTGTTCCTAATTTTTAGAATATCACTACTGGGTTGTACTTCCAAATAAACACACGCTTACATAGATAAAAAGCCATTTTACACGATTTAAAAGCGAGGTTGTCAATTTAATTTTAAATAAGCCGCTATTTTTCGGAAGTTTGCAAGGTTCATTCACGCTTAAACTTCCTACTATATGAAAAAAATATTTTTAACACTTGCCATTCTAACTTTTGTGTTTTCCTCAAAAGCGCAAACCGTTATAGAAACGCCTTCTGTCGAGGAAAAGCCTGCTTATTCACTACTTTGGGGGCTTTTTCAATCCAATAATTATTCAAAAATAAGAACTGCAACCCTACAAACAGAGAAAACAGACGTTAAAGTATCCTCCACAACTAATGATACTGAAACAGAGCAAAAAAGTCTGCTTTGGGGTGCAATTCAATGGACAGAGAAGAAAAAAAATGCTTCGACTGAAAAAACGGACAAGCATGGAAAGTAACTTTATTTACAATGCAAAATTAGGCAAAAATGAATGGTGGAGGTATGTTTTGAGCATTTTGGCACCTATTTTTGCCATCGTGCTGGCTAATCTGGTTATCAAGCAGATACTACCCTCTTTCAAGGCATTGTTTCCTGATGGCGAATTGGGCAAAGAATTGGGAACATATAGCCTCCTGCTGCTGGTCTTTGGTTCGGCATTGTTCGTTTTTTTGGCAGCGGCGAGCCGTTTGCACCAAAGACGAATCTTGTCCTTTATCACTGTAAAGGGGAAGATGGATTGGAAAGGCTATTTTTTAGGCTTTTTCATTTGGGCAATCTTGCTTTCTGTTGGTTCTTTGCTGGCTGATTTCAACAAGTTGGACGCTTTTCTACAAAATTTGAACCGCAACAATCTTGCGCTGCTTTTTTTGGTAGGCTTCATCTCCATCGGCATACAATCTTTTTTTGAGGAAGTCTTAATTCGTGGCTATTTCTTGCAAGGTATGCAGCTACGTTTCAAAAATCTAACTTTGCTTATAGCAACGAACGCTCTCTTGTTTGGGGGGTTGCATTTTGGATATGGCATCGAAAGTTTCCTCTCTTCGTTCTTTTTTGGCGTTGCTTTCGCTATAATAGTTGTGTTACGAGGTGATGTAGTATTTGTTTCGGGCGCACACAATGCTAATAATCTGCTACTTTCGCTTTTATTCTTAGATATTTCTGAGGCTACCAGCGAAGGCTTTAGTTGGAAGATTGATTGGCTTAATTTTAGCTTGCATTTGCTTGCACTGTTACTACTCGTAATAGTGGTTTATAAGTTGTTTAGGGAATAAAAATGAAGTTAAGACTCTTTTACCACCTTGCATTTTGGGGCTTCTTTGTCTTGTTATTTCTAAAGCAGAACCCCAAGGCAGAATGGCAGGAATACCTAATTTGGCTGGCTGTACTTGGGGTTTCGGCAATGGTAGTTTATTTGAATATCTACTTACTGTTGTCAAAATTTTTCTTCAAGAAAAAATATTTACATTATGTGCTATTTTTAATAATTTTGATTATTTGTGGCGCATTTGCACTACACTTTATCGTTCCAAGACACAACCTCCGCTTTGCCCTGCCTGCTTTTCAGCAAGGTATCAACTTATTCTTTTTTGTTCTTATCACAAGTGCTTTTAAAATTTTAAAAGAGTATTTAAAAAAACAAGATTACTTAGTGAAAGCAGAGAATGAGCAATTAAAAACAGAACTGTCTTTGTTGAAAGCTCAAATAAATCCACATTTTCTGTTTAATACACTAAATAATCTATACGGACTTATTATACAAAATCAAAATGAAAAGGCTTCGGAGGTTACTCTAAAACTTTCTGACTTAATGCGTTATGTCTTGGAAAGTAGCAGGCTTGAAAGGGTAAGTTTGCGCAAAGAAATTAAGTTCATAGAGGATTACTTATCCTTAGAGAAAATTCGCCTAAGCGATAACACAGAGGTCAGGTTTGAAGTTTCAGGCATAGAAGCAGACCTATTCATTCCTCCTTTGTTATTTATCCCTTTGGTAGAAAATGCCTTTAAACACGGACTACAAAAGCCTTTTGATGCAAATTTTGCACACTTTTCACTATCTTTTCAGGGAAAAGAATTGTATTTTGAGGCTCTTAATTCTATAGGAAACGCAAAACAGTCTTCGAGGAAAGGCGTGGGCTTGGATAATCTTAAAAAGCGTTTGTCTTTGCTTTACCCACAAAGTCATCATTTAGAGTTTGAGCAAAATCAATATAGCTTTAGGGCTGTGTTGATTATCAATTTATTTGATTTTAATACTAAAAATTATAACAAAATGAATGTTTTATATCAAGACGAATTTTGTCAGATGAGCTTCGATAAAAATACGGGTATTCATTACCACGTTTTATATCTGGCAACAGAAGACATGACGCAGGAGCAGTTTGAACACATGATGTATATCTGGTTGGAAACAACCCTATTAGTGAAGGCTACCAAGTCTATTGTGGATTCTACGAATTTGCTATTTCCGCTTGCGCCAAAATTGCAATTATGGGTAGTGAAAGAGATTGTCCCTCAAAGTTTAATTCAAAAAACAGCTTTTATTGTCCCAAAGGATTTCATTGCAAATCTTGCGATAGGGCAGTTTATAGATGAAGCAAATGAAAATGGGGGCAGTGTAGAGGGGTATTTTTCTTCTTTGGAAGCGGCGGAGGCTTGGCTGTTAAAAGATTGAGGACTTACAAACAAAAACATGAGAAAACTAAAATGTATAGTTGTCGACGATGAGCCAATCGCCCAGCAAATATTGGAAAAGTATATTTCCCAAATAGAGGCTCTCTATCTGCGAGGCAAGTGTAGTAATGCTTTTGAAGCACTACAACTTTTGCATAGCGAGCCGATAGACCTCATGTTTTTAGATATTCAAATGCCCTTACTATCGGGTTTTGAAATGCTCAAAACACTTCAAAACCCACCTAAAACAATTCTGACTACGGCGTTTTCAGAGTTTGGTGTGGAAAGTTATGAGTATGGAGTTGTAGATTATTTATTAAAGCCAATTACTTTTGAACGATTTTTAAAGTCAATTAACAAAGTTTTAATGTCAAATGAAGTAAAATTTGCTCAGGAAAAACAAGATTTAGAAAAGGTAAGTTCAAATTTTATGTTTTTTAAATCAGATAAAAAAATATATAAGTATTATTTTTCAGAAATACTTTTTTTTGAAGGAAGTGGAAACTATATCAAAATTTATACTCAAAGTAATAAACCTTTAATGATTTTAGAAAAGTTTTCAGAATTACAAGAAAAACTCCCCCTAAATCAATTTGTTCGAATACATAAATCGTTTATTGCAAATATTACTCACATAACGAAAATAGAAGGAAACCAACTCTCGATTCATAACCAGACCCTGCCAATCTCAGCTACTTTTCGTCAAAACTTAGATGATATAGTAAATAATAATAAATAAAAATGTTTTAAGTAATAAAAAAATATCTATTTTTTTACAAAAACAAAAAAAACTTTGCAAATCTTTTGTGGTGTAAGTCAAACTTGCTAAATTTATCATCGGAAATGACCGAGATTTACTTAACACATCACAAACACACCCATACAACCGCTAACTACCACTCTACTCAAATTGTTTTCCAAAAACTGAAACGCCTACATGTTTGAAATCCTCAAAAATTGGCTGCAAAAGCCATTTCCTTTTGTTGAAAAGCCTAAGGAAAAAATAACAGTTGCCTTTCTTTTTGGAACTGCGATTTTTCTTTTTCTATTCACCTATGAGCCTTTCAACGTTGATGAAATTCGCCAATTTAAAGTTTTGGTGCTATTGGGCTTTTTTGCGATTACCTTTGTCGTGATGGCGGCTAACTTTTTTTTGTTGCCACTTATTTTTCCAACGTTATTTTTAGCTGAAAAATGGACAGTTCTAAAAAATATGCTCCTTATTTTTTGGATAGCTTTGTGCATTAGCTTTTTTAATTGGCTTTATAGTGCAAATCTTTCTTATTATTGTAATTGTTTTTCTACTACTGCAACGCTCCCTTTTAGTCTTCCTTATTTCCTTTTTATAACCTTATCAGTGGGCTTTTTTCCAATTATATTTTACATGCTCTTGGCGGAAAAGTTTTTAAGCCGTAAGCATCATAAAATAGCCTTTCAGGTGATGCAGCAGTTGGAAAGTCGTAGGTTACCAGAGCCGCAGGTGCGGCAGGTAGAAATTGTATCAGAAAACAATAAAGAAAATATCAAGATTTCGCTACAATATTTTTTGTGCATCAGTGCCGAAGGCAACTACATCAATGTCTTTTATGAAAAAGAGGGAAAGGTCTGCAAAGAACTTATTCGCGCTTCTTTGAGTAAGGTAGAAAAACAGTTGAGTGATTTTGGTCAAATCAAGCGTTGTCACCGCTCTTATATCGTCAATCTCGACAAAGTAACCGCCGTAACGGGGAACGCACGAAACTACAATTTGGAGCTAAAACTACTCGATTTTACCCTGCCTGTATCGCGCAGTTTCCCCCAAAAGATTATCGAGAGTCTTCAAAATCAGACCTAAAAAATGCGCCCATCTATCCCTAAACCTTCCCATACAGCCCTAAGAAAGTCGTTTTATCAAAAAGAACTGCCCACTTATCACATCGCTTTGAGAGGCTTGTATCGTTTAGGATTCAAAACGCTATGTTTGCAAGGTGCTTCAACCTAAAACCTTTCCAAATCATGCGTATAGTTCTAACCAAACAAAGACTTGGTTTTAAAACTTTGATACTCCCCTTACTCTTTTTGATGTTCCTTACAATGGCGCAAAATGCCAGCGGACAGCAAACTGTAAAAGGTACGATTATAGACACTGAATCGGAAGCTCCCTTAATTGGCGCAACGATTACTTTGGTAAGCAGCGATAGCACCACCACAACGGTAGGCGCAGTGTCTGATGTAGAAGGCAATTTTGTCCTGAAAAATGTGCCTTTGGGTAGGCAAAATTTTATCGTTAATTACATAGGCTATAAATCTCTGACTTTGCCCAACGTCTTGATAACGGCAGGAAAAGAAGTCTATCTGACCGTCAAATTAGAAGAATCCCTAGAATCTCTGGACGCAATCGTCGTTACTGCCGATTCCGATAAGGACAAACCTCTAAATGACATGTCCGTTGTGAGTGCCAGAACCTTTAATTTAGAAGAGGTTACACGATTTGCAGGTGGGCGGCTTGATGTAGCCCGTCTGGTCAGTAATTTTGCAGGCGTGAGTACTTCCAACGACTCGCGCAATGACATTGTCATTCGCGGAAACTCGCCCACAGGCGTTCTTTGGCGTTTGGAGGGCATACCCATTCCAAATCCGAACCACTTTGCTACTTTGGGTACTACAGGCGGACCCGTTAGTGCCTTAAATCCCAACTTACTTTCTACTTCCGATTTTATGACGGGAGCTTTTGCCTCTGAATATGGAAATGCGACGGCAGGCGTTTTTGATGTTAATTTCAGAAGTGGCAACCCCGACAAATTTGAAGCAACCATACAATTAGGTGCAGTGGCAGGCGTAGAGGCATTGCTCGAAGGACCTCTTAGCCGTAAAAATAATAGCTCTTTTCTAATAAGCTACCGCTACTCTTTTGTGAGTTTGGGGCTGATTCCGATAGGTAGCAATGCCGTTCCCAACTACCAAGATATTTCGTTTAAGTTTAATTTTGGTAATACCAAAGCAGGACGTTTTCAGCTATTTGGCATGGGCGGACTAAGCGACATAGAGTTTCTGGCTTCCGAAACAGACGAAAACGACCTCTTTGCTAATCCTAACCAAGACGCTCGCGCAGACTCAAAATTGGGAATTGTAGGGCTTTCCCATCAAATGTTTTGGGGTAAAGATACCTATCTCAAAACCGTAGTTTCTACAAGTGCCGCACAAAGCCTCTACAATCAGGACAACTACCTCAATTTAGACGGTACAAGGACAAAGTTTAGAGCAGTAGAGATAGATGACCTTACAACTACCTACTCCATTTCTTCACAGCTTAATAGCAAAATAAGTCCGCGATTTACACTAAGAACAGGTTTTTTGTATGAATTTTTCAACGTACAATCTCAAAATGATAGCCGCAACAACAAGCCCGATTTAGACCAAGACGGACTCCCCGATTGGGAAAAAGTGCGCGATTTTGAGGGTAGCCTACCACTCATTCAACTATTTGCGCAGGGTAAATACAAGTTTTCGGATAACATTACTTTAAATACAGGACTACATTTTCAGTATTTAAATTTCAACCAAAGCACCGCCTTAGAGCCGCGCTTGGGGCTAACCTTTGATTTGAGCAATACCCAAAGCCTGAGCATAGCTTACGGATTACATTCACAAATGCAGTCTTTGCCCATTTTACTCTACGAAACCAAGATGAGCGACGGCACTTTTAAGCAAACCAATAAAGATTTGGGCTTTACACAAAGCCACCACTTTGTTTTGGCTTACGACTGGAAATTTGCACCTGATTGGCGACTCAAAGTCGAAACCTATTATCAAAATATCCAAAATGTACCCATCGAAAGCCGCAGCAGTTCTTATTCCGCGCTCAATTTGGGGGCAAATTTTGTGTCAGAACAAAGAGGATTTTTGGTAAATGAAGGCACAGGCTCTAATTATGGCTTAGAAATTACCTTAGAAAAGTTCTTCAACCAAAATTATTACGTGCTTCTTACGGGTTCGCTCTTTGAATCCAAATACAAGGGCAGCGACGGCATCGAGCGCAACACTGCCTTCAATAATCGCCATGTCTTGAACCTTTTGGCAGGCAAAGAATTTCAGTTTGGAAAAGACGACCGCAATGCAATTACTTTGGACACAAAAATAACGACAGCAGGCGGAAGATTTTACACCCCCGTAGATTTGGAAGCGACAAGGGCAAACAACGGTGCGGAAGTCTTGCAAGAAGAAAATGCTTTCAGTGAGCGATTCGAACCCTATTTCCGTTGGGACTTCAAAGTGGGTTATCGCTTGAATAGCCAAAAACGTAAAATCTCACAACAATTTTTCTTAGACTTTCAAAATCTAACTAATAGGGAAAATATCTTCCAAAAACGCTACAATGAAGTTACAGACCAAGTAAATGAGGTCTATCAGTTGGGCTTTTTTGTCGATATCCTATACCGCATACAATTCTGAAAATGGGCAAAACAAACAGGATAATCTTTGTAGGTTTTAGTCCTTTTACCAAACAGCCCTTTACTCTTGTGTGGGGTTGTTTTTTTGGTTTAGATAGCTTTTTGTAATACAGGCTTTTATCTGTGTAGAGTCTTGGCTTTCAAGTATTTATAGGCAGTATAAAATCTATTTTTTTGTAAGTTATCCGCCAATCTTACCTACTTCTAAACCGAAGTAAGGCTAATCTCTACAAAAGTTTTTTGATTTCAAACTTTAAACAAAATAAGACTTTTTTAAAACTCATCTTGACTTTGAACCTGTCTTTTTGTTTCAACCTGCCCTCGAACAAGGCAAGTCTTTTTCCTACCTTGTTGTACTGGCAAAGGGCTTTTAAAACCTAACCTTGCACCTCTAAATCGCAGTGATGTTAAATTCTAAAAATCAAATGCAAATGTAGGGACAAGACACTGCCTTGTCCTATGCCCCAAACCCTAAGGGTCTTGAAGACCCTTAGGGTTTAAGTCCAAATTTTATTTTGTGTCAGATTTGATAAAACAAGGTTTTTTACAGAACTTAACATTACTGCCCTCTAAATCGGGCGCAAAGTGCCTAAGCCGCCATCTACGCCTATGGTTTGTCCCGTAATCCAAGCGGCTTTTTCAGAAAGCAAAAAGGCGGCGGTAGCAGCCAAATCGTGTGCCGTTCCTATCTTGCCCAGCGGGTGTCTTTTGGCGGCGGCTTCTCTTTTTTCGGGCGACGAGAGCAGGGCGGCAGCCAAAGGCGTATCTGTTAGCGAGGGTTCGATAAGATTGAGGCGCGTGCCTTGTGAAGCCCATTCTGCGGCTAAAGAGCGCGTAAGCCCAATGAGGGCAGCTTTGGCAGTAGCGATACTGGCGTGAAAGCCCATGCCCGTTTGCGCCGCTACGGTGCCAAACAAGACAACACTACTTTTTTCGGCAGCCTTCAAAGCGGCTTGACTTTGTTGTAAAACCGAAATTGCCGCCAAGACGTTAATCTGATGGTCTTTCATCAAATCTTCTCTTTTGAGGCGTTGGAAGGGTTTGAGCGTAATGCTCCCTGCACAGTAGGCAATGCCATGCAATTTTGCAGGCAGATGCGTAAGTGTAAAATCTGCCGCCGAAAGGTCGAGCGAAAGGTGGTGGCTTGCAAAACCTTCGGGCTGACGGCGCGAAACGGTGTATAGATTTGCCCCTGCCTGTGCTAATTCCTGTGCTAAGGCTGCCCCCACGCCACTACTTGCGCCTACAATCAGGATATTTTTATTTTCAAAATCATTTCCAAACATAAGAAAAGAGAAGGGTTAGTGTTTGGCTCGAATAACTCGAAGCCCGCGCTTTTGTTTTCTCTCCTCAAAAACAACGATGCGCGATTATCTTGCCACTATCTTGGGGCGTAGCCCCTTGCTGTCGCGCTTACTTTTGCACTTTTTTCCCAAAAATGGGGGGCAGGCTTGGCATTAAAAGCAGGTTTTACAAAGATTTTTTACCAAAATAGTAGAAAGACCAAAAAAAAAATGTAAATTTGCCGAAAGTTTGCAGTTGATACGTTCTATTTTAACGGCTTGATGGCATCGGACAAGCGGGACTTTCTCAAAAGCCTGACGGATTTTTGTACCGCTCTCGACAAGTGAATTGGCATGATGAATTGGCATGACGCGCTTTCTCCTTTGTTATGCTCCCTCTTAGAAAGGCTTTTCTAAAACTTTGATGCCTTTGTGTTTCCGTGTCGTCTCTTCTTAGTTGTTTCACTCCAAAAACACTCTATACTCTCAAATTTACTACGGGAAAATCCATATATGTCAGAAGAAAAAACATACCGTCTTACCAAAGTAGCCTCCGAACTGAATCAGAGCTGGCAGCGTCTTATCGAGCATCTCGATAAGAAAGGCTTTGCCGTCGATTCAAGCCCCCATGCCAAGATTTCACAGAAAGAATACGACCTCCTTAGAAAAGATTTTGCCGATTCGCTTAAATTGAAAAAAGAAGCTGACGAAATTAAAATTGGGGTCATCTATGAAAACGCGCCTGATAATGCACAAGCACAGAAGAAAAAGGCACAACAACAAGCCAAAGTGCAGAAAAATCAGACCCCCAAAAAAGAAGAAAACGCAACCTCAAATCCTGCCCCAAATCCTGAAAATCCGACCGCACAGCCCCAAACCATCAAAGGCGGCTTAGGCGGACTTAAAATTTTAGGGAAAATAGAACTGCCTGACACCAAAAGTCAGAGCAAGGGCAATCAGGGCAACGACCGCAGAGAGGCGAGAAACCAAAACAACAGAGGGCAAAATCGCAATCACGACCGAAACGACAAAGCCACTGATAAAAATCAGACAGGGGATAGAAACCAGACAAGGCAGCCCGAAAACAAAAACAACGCGCCCAACCGTCCGCCCAACAGAGAGCCACAGCACCTTGCGCCTAAAACCGAGCAAACCGATAAGAAAGAAACGGTAGAAGGCAAAAATGCGACCACACAAAAGCCACAGAGCCACCAAAAGGACAGCAAACAAGACGAGCAAAAGGCACACAAAACGTCGCAACCTTCGGGAAGAGAGAGCAACACAAATGTTAAAAATCAGCCTTCTTCTACACAACCTTCTACACAGGGCAATAGGGAGGTGAAAAATCAGAACCACAATGCTGATACCCACCAGAAAAAAGCTCCTGAACCCAAGCCTACACAAGAATCCAACAAAGACCTAAACCAAGAAACGATTAAAGCGCAGACCCAAGACGCGATTTCTGATAAAATGCCGCAGCATACTGAAAATACTACCCTCGAACCCAAAATGGAAGTCATTGAAGCGAAGGCAGAACGCCTGCAAGGACTGACCGTACTTGGAAAGATTGAGTTGCCTTCTAAAAATGCAGCAGGCAAAAAAGGCAATAACAACAGAAAGGACAAAGACAAGAAGCCTTCTAACAACGCTTCGAAGACTCCTTCTGCCGATGCCGACAAAAACAACGCCGACGACCCCAATAAGCGCAAGCGCAGACGCAGACGCAGACGCAGAAGCGACGAAACCGCTGTCGCTACTACTTCCTTGGGGCAGGTGATTGCAAAACCCGAAGGCGCACAAGAAAAGACCGCAACTGACAAAGATGCCGCCGCACCTTCTACTGCCGCCAAAACTTCTACCGACGCAAAGGCTGCAAGAAAGAAAAGAGGCAAAAAAGAGCAAGCCTCTGAAAAAGAAGTGCAGGAGCAAATCCGCGCCACTCTTGCCAGAATGGGAACAGGGGGCAAATCTAAAAATTCGCGCCGCGACATCAGAAAAGAACGACGCGAAGCACACGCACGCGCCACCGAGGAACGCTTACAACAAGAAGCCGCCGAAGCAAGCATCTTGCGCGTAACGGAATTTATTTCGGCAAATGAGTTTGCAGGTCTGATGGACGTAGGCGTAGGGCAAATTATCTCTAAGTGTATGTCGTTGGGTATGATGATTAGCATCAACGAAAGGTTAGATGCTTCTACCATCGAGCTTATCGCTGAAGAATTTGGCTACAAAGTTGAATTTATTACAGCCGAAGAAAATACCCCACTCGAAGAGGAAGAAAAAGATGACGAAGTTGATTTAGAGCCTCGCGCTCCTATCGTAACCATCATGGGACACGTAGACCATGGTAAGACTACCCTTCTCGACCACATTCGCAAGACGCGCGTAGCCGACGGCGAAGCAGGGGGCATTACCCAGCACATTGGCGCGTATAGCGTTCTGACCAAGGACAAGAAAAAAATCACTTTCTTAGACACCCCCGGACATGAAGCCTTTACTGCCATGCGTGCGCGTGGTGCAAGGGTTACGGATATTGTAATTATCGTGGTTGCTGCCGACGACGGGGTCATGCCACAGACCAAAGAAGCCATCAATCACGCCCTCAATGCAGGTGTGCCTATCATTGTCGCTATCAATAAGATAGACAAGCCTTCTGCAAATCCTAACCGCGTCAAGCAGGAATTAGCCGACCTCAATATCCTTATCGAGGAATGGGGCGGACAGTACCAATCGCAAGAAATTTCGGCAAAACAAGGACTTGCCATAGACGAACTCTTAGATAAAGTAGCCCTACAAGCCGAACTTTTAGAACTCAAAGCCAATCCGAAGCGAAAAGCCTCTGGAACGGTTATCGATGCCTCCCTCGATAAAGGGCGTGGCTACGTTACTACCCTTTTGGTACAAAACGGCTCACTCAAAGTTGGAGATGTTATCTTAGTAGGAGCGCACTACGGAAAAGTTCGCGCCATGACCGACTACAAAGGCGAAAAACTCAAAGCCGCACGCCCTTCTACGCCTGTTCAGATTTTAGGTTTGAGCGGTGCGCCGCAGGCAGGTGATAAGTTCAACGTCATGGAATCGGAACGCGAAGCCAAAGACATCGCTACCAAACGCGCCCAAATTTTGCGCGAACAGTCTATTCGTGCGCGTAAGCGTCCGAAACTCGACGACATCAGCCGCCGCCTTTCTGTGGGCAATTTCCAACAGCTCAATTTGATTATCAAAGGCGACGTAGATGGTTCTATCGAAGCCATTGCCGACTCTCTGCTCAAACTTTCTACCAGCGAGGTAGAGGTTCGTATCGTACACAAGGGCGTAGGGCAAATTTCTGAATCAGACGTGCTTTTGGCTACCGCCTCCGATGCCATCATCTTGGCGTTCCAAGTTCGTCCTTCGCGCAATGCTCGCGTATTGGCAGAGCAAGAGGGCGTAGAAATTCGCCAATATTCGGTCATTTACAAACTCTTAGACGAGGTCAAAGATGCTATCGTAGGGCTTTTAGCACCCAAAATCGAAGAAGTCATTGTTGGTACAGTTGAGATACGCGAAACCTTCAAGATTTCAAAAATCGGTACGATTGCAGGCTGTATGGTTACAGACGGTCATATCAAACGCAATAGCAAAATCAGAATCGTCCGACAGGGCGTTGTCATTCACACAGGCGATTTGGAATCGCTCAAACGCTATAAAGATGATGTAGCCGAAGTAAAACAAGGCTTCGAGTGCGGTATTTCTATCAAAAACTTCAACGATATTGAAGTGGGCGACGAAATTGAAGCCTTCGAAGAAAAAGAAGTCAAGCGTTCTTTCGAAGATTTGAGAGAGAGCGAAAAGGCGAAAAATTAAGAGCTTAGGCATTTTTTGTAAAAAAATTAAGCTCCTTTTATCTAAAAACGCTTGCAAAAGAAATTGCAGGCGTTTTTTTTTGGATAAATTCCCCTGCTCGCTGCCTGCCTTTGCCAAAGTTTGAAAACAATGTTGCGTAATTTTTGGTATTTTTGCAGGGAGATTCTCTCTTGATAGATTTTCTTCTCTTCTTCTTTGCTATTTTCCTTCGCTATTTTCTCTCGCTATTTTCCGTACCTAATGATTACCTCCACGACGCTTTCACCCCTCGAAATTGTGGCTGCTGCCCAAAAAAATGTGTCTTTTGAAAATACACAAATTGCCTTTGCAAGCCGCTCTGGTGCAGAATTGAAAAAAATGTATCTTTTATTTTGGTCGATGAACCAAAATAGTTTAGTAAGTTTTGGTACAAAATTCCTACAACTTGCCTTTAAAATGCACCTACCTATGGTAGAATGGGTAGTGAGAAAGACGCTATTTAGTCATTTTTGCGGCGGTAGAAGCATCGAGGATTGCGAACTTTCTATACAAAAGTTGGCACAAGGTGGTATCGGAACTATCTTGGACTATTCCGTAGAAGGTGAAAAGTCGCCTGCGGGTTTTGAAAAGACAAAAGAGGAGATTATTCGCACTATCCAACGTGCCAAAGGGGAAAGTCAGGCAATTCCGTTTTGCGTCTTTAAAGTTACGGGTATTGGTTTTTCCGATTTGCTCACCAAAATTCAGCAACAGCAGCCGCTTGATGCAAAAGAAGAGGAGGCTTGGCAGAACTTGCAACGCCGCGTAGATGAAATTTGTAAGGCGGCTTACGAAAACAAAGTCCGCATTTTTATTGATGGTGAAGAAACGTGGATGCAGGGAACGATTGATGCTTTAGCCTATCAAATGATGGAAAAGTATAACAAAGAGGAAGCCATTGTATATAATACCCTGCAAATGTATGTGGCTGATAGATTGGAAAATTTGAAAAAAGCCTATCGCGAAGCGGTAAAAGGCAATTATTATGTAGGTGTGAAATTAGTAAGAGGTGCGTATTTAGAAAAAGAGCGCAATCGTGCCAAAGAAAAAGGCTATCCCGACCCCATGCAACCCGATAAAGCCAGCACAGACCGCGATTTCAATGCTGCCCTCGAATTTTGTATGGAAAAAAGGCAGCGAATTGCCCTTTGTGCAGGTACGCACAACGAATTAAGTTCTTATTATTTGACTTTATTGATGGAAAAATATGGCATAGCCAAAAACAACCCCAACGTTTTCTTTGCCCAATTATACGGAATGAGCGACAATATTTCCTACAATTTGGCTGCCGCAGGCTACAATGTGGCAAAATATGTTCCCTATGGTCCCGTCAAGGCGGTTTTGCCCTATCTTTTCCGTCGGGCGGCGGAAAACACCTCCATTGCAGGACAAAGTAGTCGCGAATTTTTGCTGGTCAAAAAAGAAGCACAACGCCGCAAGCAATAGGAAATCAAGGAGTTTAGTCCTCTGTTTTGGGCGGTGGCAGTTTGATTTTGAAGACAGGTTTTTTATTTTGAGAACTTTCGCCCTGCGGCTTTTCTTTCTTTTCCAAAGAAGGAGAAGCCGCATTTTCTGCCTCTTGGGGGGGGCTTTCAGGATTTGACTTGTTTTCTTTTGAAGGCGTATTGAGTTTAATTTTAATGCTCGGTTTTAAAATAGGTTTCGGATTTGGCGTTTCCGCTTGTGTAGCTGGGCTGGTAGGGGTAGCGTCCTTGCTTTCTTGCGCCTGCTTTTTCTTGGCATTGAAAGCGTCTAATTCCATTTTTTTGGCTTGGGCTTCTTCCTCGCTCAATTTTGAAAAGGGAACTATCATTTCTATCAAGTTGGGGGTTGTCCAGTCGTAATCGGGAGTCATGGTCAGGCACTCGGTAGGACAGACAGCCGTACAAAGTCCGCAATAACAACACTTTGCCATATCTATATTGAATTTCGCTGCCCAAATGCGAATACTTGTGCCGTCTGAAGTTGTGCCAATGGGTGCAGTGGCGCGAATCCCCTCTATTTCTATGCAATCTACGGGGCATACTTCGGCGCATTTATTACAAACAATACAATCGTCTATTTCATTGTGTAATTTATGGCGTGCATGGTCGGGCAAGGTAGGAAGTACGAAGGGATACCTAAGTGTTTCTATTTGGCTTGATTGAGGCGTAACGCCCTGAAAATAAGAGGCAGAGGGCGGCGAAAATTCTTGGCGTGCAGGTGAAAAAGCAGCCTTATTGAAGTGCCTTTGCGTAAGACGCAAGCCCTGTAAGAGCGTTTGGAAGGTGCTAAAAATGGCTTTAAAATAGTGGTTCATATTTTCTAAAAGCATAAATATTGGGAGCAAATTTAAGGTTTGAGGTTGAAAATGTAAAGCCCTTCTGCTACACTGAAAATAGGAAGTTTTTTGTGTAGCTCAAAATAATCATATCCTACTTTTAAATTTTTCCAAAAATCCTGTTGTGAAGAATAAATTTTACTGTATTTTTCTAAGTTTTGATTGCTCATTTCAAAGGGAAAAATATAAACAGGTACGTGCTTTTGCCCATTGTTTCGAGCTTCTAAGGCTAAAAGATAGACCTCCTCTATTTTTTCGTCTGTGAGCGGAATACAACCTATCGTAACGCAAGACCCATGCACGTAGATAGCTCCCCCAGGGCGTTTTTTGTCGGCATGAAAACGGTCGGCGGCATTTGGATAGTTAATTCCCATAGATAAATGGTAGAAGCTATCGGCGTTGAAATGATTGATGTGGTAAAAGCCTTCGGGTACTTGTCTATCCCCTTCTTTGCGCTTTGCCCCCAAAGTACCCGAAGAGGCGCAAATTTCATAACTTTTTAGCAGGCGAAAGGTTGCTTCTTTCTTGTTTTTACCCCAAACTTCTAAGCGTGCTTCGGCTTTGAAGGCGCGAATCAGAATTTCAAGTTCCTGCAACTCTATTTGATGTTGTTTGCAAATGGCACTCAAAAAGTCTTTTTGGTTTTGATAGGCTTGGCGCACTCTTTTATATTGCAGTTGGCTTGTTTTCAAATCCTGCCCTTCCGTAGAGAAAAGAGGTGAGAAAAAAACAGCAACTAAGGCTAAAAAGATGAAAAAATATAGCGTTTGGGAATTGAATAATTTGAATTTCATAGTTTTTAAAATTAAAAAATGTAATGAAAATGTGAAAATAAAACATGAAATTTTTTTCTAATAAGCGCAAACCTAAGCCAACGGCAAATCAAATACAAGATAGGCACTCACACAAAGATACTTGATTTGGCGTAATTTTTCAATAACTTGCACCTGCAAAATCTTTTTTTGGCAAGCTAAAAAGCGGAAAAAAGCGTATTTTTGTAGCAGCACTTCGAAATATTTGTTTTCTACTGCTCAAAAAGGGCAAGGTAGGGGATTCTTTTTTCGTATTTTTGAAAATTAAATTTTGTCAAGATGAACCCAAATCGTTTTTTATTTGGAAAAATTAGCCTTCTCTTGTTTTTTGTGGCGAGTTTTTCGGCTTGTAAAACCACCAGCACCACAACTACAGTCGTTTCTTCGCCTGTGGAAAACATAGAGCCTCTCTCCAATTTTCGCCCTCGCTTCGAATATAAGGCAGCGGCTGCCGCTCAAAAACAGGAAGTTAAAAATACTGCCGTCGTTGTCCCCACTATCAAAACTTTGCCTACCCTGCCTGCCCCTACTTCTAATTTGGAGCATGTGGAAGCCCTAACTGCTACCTTATCGCAACACAATGCCACGGCGAAAAAGGAGGTTTTGGGTTATAGAATCCAACTTTTTTCGGGTACAGACCGCACCGAAGCCGAAATGATAAAGGGAAAGGCGATGGCTTTGCGCAATTTGGTAGGAAATTCGCCCGACCTAACTTACGACCAGCCCCTGTATCGAGTCAAGATTGGCTTATATGCCACACGCGCAGAGGCTCTTTCTGATATGGCAAGGGTACAAAAGGATTACCCAAATGCAATTTTAGTCAATGAAGCCTTGCCTTTGTCGAAGTTTAAGACCAAATACAAGTAAAAAATGAACAAAAAAGTTGAATTTCAACACTTAGGACTCATTCCTTACCAGCAGGCTTGGGAAATGCAGGAAGATTTGTTAAAAAAAGTGGTAGAAATAAAAAGGCAAAATCGTCAGCAGGTAGAAAAAAAACCTACGCCCAACTATTTGCTTTTTTGCCAACACCCACACGTTTATACATTGGGCAAAAGCGGCTCTTTGAAAAATTTATTGATTTCTGAATCAGAAATGAAAGAAAAAGGTATCGCTTATTTTGCCATCAATCGCGGGGGCGACATCACCTACCATGGACAAGGGCAGTTGGTAGGTTATCCTATCTTAGATTTAGACAATTTTTTCCAAGATTTGCATAAATATATGCGCTTTATCGAAGAGGCAGTTATCCGACTTTTGGCGGATTACGGCATTGCGGCAGGGCGTTATGCAGGCTATACGGGCGTTTGGATTGAGCCAGAAATAGAAGAGCGAGCGCGTAAAATTTGTGCCATCGGGATTCGGGCTACCCAATGGGTTACGATGCATGGTTTTGCTTTTAATGTCAATACAGATTTAAACTATTTTAAAAATATTATCCCTTGTGGTATAGAAGACAAAGCCGTTACTTCTTTGGCAGCAGAATTGGGTAGGGAAATAGAATTGGCATCTGTGGAAGCCCGCCTCAAACACCATTTGGCAGAGGTCTTCGAGATGGAATTGATTTAAAGAACTACTAAAAGCGATAAAATTGAAAAAAATTTGGCTCATTACGCCCAACTACCCACCAGAAATAGGGGCTTGCGCTTATAGAATTGCGTATTTGGCTGAAAAATTAGCCGCCGCAGGGTATCAAGTCGAGGTAATTGCGCCCTATCCGAGCTATCCAGAGGGCAAGATGGCAGCCCATTTTAAGACAAAAGGTTGGCATGAGCAAATTCATATCAATTCAAATTTAAGTGTTTTTCGCTACAAAACTTTCATTTGTCCCACTAAAAATATTGCACTTCGGTTTTTTGTGCTATTATTTAATTTTTGGGTCTTATCCTTTTGGCTTTTCTTTTTGAAAAAAAAGAGCCGCCCTGCCCAAATTTGGCTGCAAAGTCCGCCTTTCCCTACGGCAATGGGAGTGGCACTTTGGGCAAACTTTTGGAAAATTCCTTACGTCCTTAATCTTTCCGACTTATATCCGCAGGTCTTGGTTGATTTAGAAATTTTGAAAAAAGAAGGCTTCTTGCATCAAATTTTGAGAAGGGGAGAAAAAAAAATGTACCAACAAGCGATTTTTTGTATCGGACAATCGCGCGAAATTCTCCAACAAATACGGTGGCTTGCGCCTGAAAAGGAAGCGATTTTGTACCGCACAGGAGTAGATGTTCATTTTTTTAGACCTAAAAAAAGGTATGATACTACACATAAATTTAAAATCGTCTATGCAGGACTTTTGGGCTTGGTGCAGGGCTTGGCAGAATTGATTGAGGCAATAGATTGGGAAAAAAATCAAGTAGAATTGCATATATACGGGGGAGGATTAGAAAAATCAAAGATTAAAAAACTTGCCCAACGTTTTCCTGCTGCCATTTTTTGTTATCCTGCTCTACCACAAAAAGAAATTGCGACGATTTTAGCGGATTATGATGCGGCTCTTATTTCGCAAAAGCAATATGTCTATGGCACTGTGCCGTCTAAAATTTACGAGGCTTTGGCAGTGGGGCTGCCAATCTTGCTTTGTGGGGTAGGCGAGGCGGCTGATATTTTGGAAAAAACGGGGACAGGTTTGGTTTCGAAGCCCAAACATTATGAAGGCTTGCTGCAAAATATTATCAAAATCAAGGAGATGTCGCCTCAAATGCGAAAAAAGATGGGCAGAAGAGGACAAAAAATTGCGCAAAAATATTTCACAAAACAAAAACAGTGGAGTCGTTTGTACCGCTATCTCAAAACAAAAGATTAAGATGCGTCTGCTCAAAAAAATAGCCTTCCCTTTGCTTTGGTTGCTCTCGCTACTTTGGGGGAGCGGTGCTTGGTTGCATAGATTTTTATATGAAAAAAAAATCAAAAAAAGACATCATATTCCCATCAAAAGCCTTTGTATTGGCAATCTAACAGTGGGAGGAACGGGAAAAACGCCGCATACCATTTATTTTGTCAATCAAGCCCTTGAAGAGGGGAAAAAAGTGGCGATACTTTCGCGTGGCTATGGGCGAAAGAGCAAAGGTTTTATTTTGGCAAATCCGCAACATACGGCGTTTGAGATTGGGGACGAGCCAAAATTGTATGTGGAAAGGTGGAGCGCAAATCCTGAAAAGGTGGTGGTGGCAGTAGCCGAAAACCGTTGGGTAGGGGTGCAGCAGCTTTTAAGTCAAGTGCCTGATATTGAACTACTTATCTTAGATGATGCTTTCCAGCACCATCGAGTAGTGGCAGATTTTTATTGGCTACTTTCCGACTACACCCGTCCTTTTTATACAGATTCGCTCCTGCCTTTGGGTCTTTTGCGCGAAAAGCGACACCAAGCCAAACGCGCCGATGGCGTTCTGATAACGAAATGTCCGCCCGATTTAAGTTTTGATAACAAACAAAAGATAAGACAAGCCGTTTCTAAGTATAGCAAACACCAGATTCCTATTTTATTTTCAACCTACGACTATGGAGAGCCGTTGCTTTTTACAAAAAGCACAGCAATAAATACTGTTCCGCTTGCTTCTAAGATTATTTTGCTAACAGGAATTGCAAATGCAAAACCCTTTTACGACTATTTGAGTCAGCGTTTTGAAATTGTACAACATCTTGATTATCAAGACCATTACCAATTTGGAGAAGCCGACCTAAGACGGCTTGAAACTTTGCAAAAAACTTACATCTGTCCCATTTTTACGACAGAAAAAGATGCAATGCGGATTAAACCTTTGCTTTGCTCGACGGGTCTAAACATCACCCTCTATTTTGTTCCGATTCAGGTGCGTTTCCTATCTTAACTTTGGGTAGCGAGCAAGGCAAAGAACAAAATAAGGGACAATCTTACATTTCGCCCGTCTTGGAAAAGTACAATTTTGTTGTTTTTTTGTGAAATAAGACCTGCTACTAAAACTTTTTTGCAGCATCTTTGTATAATATACCACAGCCGAAATTGACTTTCAAAAAGACAAGCCTCTTTTACTTTCTTGCCCCTACTACAATATGAATAGGTCTATCATTCCCCTTCAAAATCTGTCGGTTTCAATTTTGGGAACGCTTCTGCTCCTGCTTTCTTTTTCACCTAATTTGATGAAGGCAGAAGGCACTGCCCAGTTGATGCCTAACGCTGCAAATCCAACTATTATCCAAATTTGGGACAACAATGACCCTTTGCGCAATTCTTTTACCTACAATGCCCCTGCGGAGAAGCGTCTGTATTTTCATGTAGATGACCATACAAACGAAATTGTTTATTTCGGATTTGGACGAACTTTTAATGGGGGGGATGATTTTAATGGTACAAATTGGAACAACGGAAACAACAACCGCCTTCGTTTTCGGATTCGCCGCCCTGACGGGACTGTTTTTGCAGGCTATGATAATGTACTCATTCCCAATGCAGGAGCAGGTTTTATCGATACCCATGCCCAAGCGGTAGCAGGTGCCGCCCAACTTGCAGGAGCAGCAGGCTACAACGCGCTTTATTTAGACCCTGACCAAAGCGGCGACTGGTGGGTAGAATTTAATAGAGGTGCAGACCCTACTGTTACGCCTACCAACAAAACAGGGATTCGCTTTTTTGACATCACCGTAGCGACAGGCGTAGGGGCTTTTGGCAACAATGCAGGAAACTACGTAGCCGCTGGCACACCCAACACAGGAGCAGCCATCAATGGGCGTGTCTATTCGCAGGCTTGGGACGTAAATATGATGGGGAGTGCAAACCCTTTTTTAGCAACTTTATTTGTTTATACGCCTGACCAAATTGTGCTTTCGGTAGATTTCAACGGCATGCAGCCTTTTGGTTTTGTCATCAGTTGTAATTCCACAGGTACAAACAATACAGGCGACGTAGTCTTGGATAGACGCTCGGTGGCGGTCAATTCTACGCGCCCTGAATATCCTATTTTTCTCAATGACCCTGACCCCAATGTGTATCCCACAGGTGTCATTCCTACCTTAGACCCGCCCGAAGTAGAAGTAACTCTTTGTACCAATTACGAAATTAGTCTGACCATCAATGCGCCCGGTTTTATAGAAGTGCTTTTAGATTTAGATGATACCAATAATAACTGTGCTTCGCCTGTTTATGCAGGAAATGGAAGCTATAATTTTAATAGCAAAGATAGGCTCTTGGGTTTTAACGCGCCTACTGCTGGCACTTATACCATCTCTTGGGACGGTTTAGATGGTTGCGGCAATGTTGTGCCGACGGGTACGAATATTCCCTTGCGAGCGCGTCTGCAATTAGGACTCACACATTTGCCACTCTTTGACGTAGAAGGACACCCCAACGGCTATACTGTGGCTTTGGTGCGCCCTTTGGGACCTCCGCCTCCGCGTTTGTATTGGGACGACAGTGCCGTTGGGGGAACGGTGCAATTAGCAGGAGCAGTTAGCCCTGCCCATAATTGGACTTTGGGCAGTAATTTTGGAAACAATCGCACCATTAACACTTGGTTTTTTATTCAGGAAAGTCAAGACCAAGTGGTGAATTTTGTGGCAGATAATACCACTTTTGAGCTATCTGCAAATTCGGCAGGCGACCTTTGTGAGTCGGCAGATGATTTGTTAGTTACCTTTGAAGTGGTCTTTTCCGATGATAAATTTGATGGGGCAAGCATCAATTATGTCCTTCAACAGAGCATTGCCGACCCCAACTATACCTTTGCGCCACACCCCGACCTTGCTTCTTATATCGTGGATACAGGCACTTTCATTGATGCCGCAGGCATTGTCAAGCGGCGTGTCTTTGTTACTTATCAAATCATACCTATCGGAAACCCGCCTTCCTTAGATGTGCAGCTCAACTTTACGGCTTCTGCAAATCCCGACAACTGCCCTGCCCCTATCACCGAATCGCAATTTAATTCTTGTGAAATTCCGCTTCCCGTAGAGCTAACGCGCTTTGAGGTAGAAAATCGCCAAGACCACAACCTACTTTTGTGGCAAACTTCGAGCGAGAGCGACAATCGCGGATTTTATGTAGAGCGCAGTTTTGATGAGCAAAACTTCCAAATCTTAGGCTTTGTGCAGGGGAAAGGCACAACTTCGCAAAACCAAAATTATCAGTTTGCCGATTACGAATTGCAACAGGGTTGGCACTATTACCGTCTGAAACAAGTAGATTGGGCAGGTTCTTATGCCTATTCGCCCGTTATTGGCGTGTGGATAGGGAAAGAAAACGCGCCCTTGCTCTATTACTATCAGACCGACGAAACGCTGCATTTTAAAAATGCAAATCCTACCCAAAGTCATTGGCTTTTGGTCTATGATATGATGGGGCGCAAAGTTTTCGAAACAACGCTCGAAAAAGGCAAAACCGAAACGCAAGCCCTACTTTCCTTTTTGGCAAAAGGGACTTATGTGGCAGAGGTCAGGGGGGCTAATTTTCGGACACAGGTAAAATTTATTCGCTAAAAATCCTTAAAAAATCCTTGCTGCTCCCCAAAATAAGCCTATATCGTATCGTTATTGTTTGAAATCATAAAAAACAACTTTCGAAAAATGCAGTTTCTAAAAAAGAACATAGAAAATTTAGTGGCTGCGCTGGCACTGTTTTTATTTTCTGCCGTTGCTTGTCAGGAAAAGGAAGACCCTGCGCCCCAAAAACCTACGGGGCGTTTTCCGCTCGAAAAGATACTTTATTTTGGAAATGCGACAGTACCTGCTGATAATCCGCTCACTTACGAGGGAATAGATTTGGGGCGTTTTCTTTTTTACGATACGCGCCTTTCTGAAAACAATTCCATTTCTTGCGCCTCCTGTCATGCACAGGAATTGGCTTTTACCGACGGCAAGGCACAGTCGGTGGGCTTGCGTGGTGAGAAGACCCAATTTGGGGCTTCATCTTTGGTCAATTTGCTTTGGCAGTCGCGTATGATGTGGGACGGCAGGGCGCAGGACTTGCGCCATCAGGTCTTAATGCCTATTCAAGACCCCATTGAAATGAGCCAAACTTTGGCGCAAACCGTAGAAAAATTAACACAAACCGACCTCTATCCTGCCAAATTCGAGGCGGCTTTTGGTACAAAAGAAATCACACCTGAAAAAATTTCGAAGGCACTTAGCCAATTTTTGCTCACTTTGGTTAGCAAAGATTCTAAATACGACCGCTTCAAACGTGGAGAATATCAGCCCACCGCCAGCGAATTGCGCGGTATCCAACTTTTCTTTACACACCCCGAACCAGAAAGAGGCATCAGAGGCGGCAACTGTGGCGATTGTCATTTGGGCGACCTTACTTCGGGCAGTCCCTTCGAATTTGAGGGTTTTCATAATAACGGCTTAGAGCCTGACCCAACCCTTGCACTTGGCTTGCAGCGCGTAACCAACCTTGCTGCCGATAGAGGCAAATTCAAAACGCCTTCTTTGCGCAATATTGCCCTTACTGCGCCCTACATGCACGACGGGCGTTTCCAAACGTTGGAAGAAGTCATCGAGCATTACGATTCGGGGATTCAGCACAGCACCACACTTTCACCCCTGATTATCGAGGCGAGCAATGAAATTATCACTGATTTTTCTGCTCCCATTCGCTTGCATCTAACCCCCCAAGAAAAACAAGATATTCTCAATTTTTTACATCTGCTTACTGATAGCACCTTTATCCAAAATCCTGCGTATCAAAATCCTTTTGAATAGGCGTTCTGACTTGTGAAGTTCTCTTGTAGGGACAAGACATTGCCTTGCCCTATGCCCCAACCCTAAGGGTCTTCAAGACCCTTAGGGTTTAAGTCCAAATTTTATTTCGTACCAATTTTGACAAGAAATTTTGACAAAATTTTGTCAAAAAAAGGCTTTTTACAGCACTTAACACTACGGCTCTTATAGCTGCGCTTTTTTTTTACATTGTCCAATACAAAACCAAGCGTGCTGCAAAGGCTTTGCTTTTTTCGGCAAAAAGCCGTTTTCCCAAAAAGGCGGCTTTTTGTCGAAGTTCTATCTGGTGCAACAAAATTTTATTTTGCAGATGTTGTATCGTTTCTGCCCCTTCTGATGGCAACTGTGTCTTGATTTGTTCTAAATTTTGAATCAAAAGGTACAAATCATGCTCTTCGCCTAAAAGAGAAGCGACCGTTTTTAGTTCTTCGCCCAAGGGACGTAGTAGGTTTGTCCAGCCCTGCTCCAAAACTTGCACCTGATACCAAAGATATTTGACATATTTCCTAAACTCATGCCACTGATAAGAGCTATCTTCTTCTAAGGCTTTGCGCAAATGCTTTTGCGCCTGCCCATAAATGGTTTCTAAATTAGGAAAAAAGATGTCGGCAGAATGTTTTGAAAAAGTGATTTGATGGAATTTTTCCTGTAAAAGCGCAAGTTTTTGATGGGCTTGTTTTAAAATATCTGTTTGCGGATTTTGAAAAGATTGGGCGGTTAGCTCTTTTCTGTGTTGCTTAATTTTTTTGTAGGCTTTGTTTAGAAAAGGGCGAATGGTTTGGCTTTGATTGGAGGCGGCAAAAAAAACTTCCACTTTCCTAAAAGTGTCCATTTGCGAATCTGCATCACGCAGGGGTGCTAAAATGTGCGCGGCTTGTCGCAGGTGCTTTTGTAGGGTCTTCCACTCTTTTTTCTCTACTTCTTTGGCAATTAGGCGCAAAATACCTCGCATTTCTTTGATGCGTTTGCGACTTTCATGGACTGCCTTGTGCTTGTCTTGTGTCGTTTGTAGTTGCAGGGTTTGCAGTGCCAAGTGCAGGCGTTCGGCTAAAACGCGCTTCACGCCCAATTCGAGTGGTTCGTTGTGTAGAATAGAAAGCCCCATGTTTGAAAAATCTAAAAGACCAGAATTTGAAAAAAAGGAGGTAGGAAAAAGAGCAGATAGGCAGGCTCATTTTGCGTACCCTACAAAGTTATGTAATTATTTCGTAACATTCAAGTCTTTATTTGTTCAAATGGGGCTTGCGCCCAAAACTTACTCTTGTTTGGGTTCATCTGATTTTAAAATTTGATACTTTTTTTGCTTATTTTTCCACCTTTCTAAGGCGTATTGTTGCATATCGGCAATGGTATCCTTTTCGTCTATAATTTCGAAGCCCAAGAGCGATTCGATAATATCTTCCAAACTCACGATACCATCAACGCCGCCGTATTCATCTAAGATAAGTGAAATGTGTTCTTTTCGCGCCAACATTTCCTCCCAAGCAGTAAAGAGATTGGTCTGACCCGAAAAGGTAAGGATGTCGCGCTTGATGTCGTGTAGGGTTAGGTCAAATTCGTCTTCGGCTAATTTTTCGAAGACTAATTCCCTAAAAACATAGCCCGTAATGTGGTCGCGGTTGTTTTCTGCAAAAATGGGGATACGCGAAAAATGCAGAAAGTCTTTATTTTTCAAAAAATCAGCGAGGCTCATCTTTTCCTCTGCCATTACCAAGACAATGCGCGGAGTCATGATTTCGGCAAGTTTGATGTGTTTGAGGCGAATAAGATTCTGAATGATTTTATTTTCCTTATCGGCGAAAATGCCTTCTTGTGTGCCAATAGTGGCTAAGGTAGAAATTTCCTCACGACTAACGGTAGGCACTTTTTCGTCACGCGCTAAAAGTTTGGTCAGGACGGCAGAAACTTTTACCAAAGGGTAGGTTAGCAAAATCATAAATTTGATGCTTTTGGAAGCAAAACCGACTAATTCCTTGTTGTAATTTGCGCCAATGGTCTTGGGTATAATTTCAGTAACGACCAAAATCAGAATCGTCAGCACTGCCGAAACGATACCGAAGTAGGCTTCTCCAAAAACGATATTTGCTTGCGCTCCCACACCTGCCGCCCCAACGGTATGGGCAATGGTATTGAGCGAAAGAATGGCAGAAAGGGGCTTATCTACGTCTTCTTTTAGCTCTAATAAGGTCTTGGCACTTTCCTGCCCCTGTTCGGCACGCGATTTCAGATAGGGAATGGGCGCGGAAAGCAAGACTGCTTCTAAAATTGAACATAAAAAAGAAGTGAAAAGGGCAATGAAAAGATATACCAGAAGTAAGACCATGGCGTAGAAAGAGAGTGGAAAGTTTTAAAAAATTGTAACAGGATAGGCACAAGTAGGCATAAAAACAAGGCAAAGATAGCAAAACTTATCAATAGCCTACAAAAGAGGGGAATGACGTTAAATTCTAAAAATCAGATTCAAATGTAGGGACAAGGCATGCCTTGTCCGCAGTGAGATGGAAACAAAAAAGTTTTTTTAGCCCCAAAAATAGGGTTTAGCCCAAATTTTATTTCGTGTCAAATTTGATAAAACAAGGCTTTTCACAGAACTTAACATTTCTGCAAAAGACAGGGCATAGACTGCCGTCTTGTCCGTTATTCGGTCTGTTCTACTTTTCACACGCGCCTTGACAATTTGATAAAAAAAACGTACCTTTCGTCAGTTTGGAAAGGCAAAATATCGCCTTTCTATGCTTTCCATTCGCCTAACAAATCTTTTTTCAAACTAAAATTATTCTCATGCCTGCTTATTTGCTTGTTCCTACTGATTTTTCAGAATATGCCGAGCGTGCCTTAGCGTATGCGGTAAGTCTTTCGCAACTATTGGGAAGTCATATCATTTTGCATCATAACGTAGAAAAAGTAATCTCTTCGGCAAACAACGCCTATCTCTCTGATAAACTGTATCACGAAAAAGAAGCCGAAGCCGCCCAAAAGATACAGGAATTAGCCGCTAAATATAGCGGTTTTGCACACCAAACGGAGCCTTCCAGCGAGGGACAAAGTGTAGTGGAAATAGAGCCAAGTATCACTTACGGCAATACCGAAGAGCGCGTCATAGAGATTTTGAAAAATAATGCCGACATCACGCTTTTGGTCATGGGTACGAAGGGCAAAGGTGCAGTAGAGCGTATCTTTATGGGCAGCACTACGGCGGATATGGTAGAAAAAGCCCCCATTTCCATTTTGGTAGTGCCTGAAGCAGCGCGTTTCGAGGGTTGGGAAAATATTGTCTATGCAGGTGATTTTGCCCAAGCCGACCCCAAAGGCGTAGAAATTGTGAGCTTTTTAGCCCAAAAGCTAAATGCCAAGCTCACCTATCTGCACGTAAGCCCCGATGAGGAGAACATTTTGGCGGACGCGCAAAAATTAGATGCCCTCGAAACACAATTTACTTTCACCCCTGCCCAATTAGACTTCGTTTTGATAACGGAAAAGAGCCTTCGCGCAGGTATAGATGAGTATTTGGAGCATCAGCCCATCGATATTTTGGTGATGTATAGAAAACAGCGTGGCTTTTTCGAAAATATCTGGCATCGTAGCCGCACCAAAGAGATGACTTTTCATAGCCAAGTTCCTATTTTGATTTTAAAACAAAAGTAGAAATAATCTATCCCAACTAAAATTATGAAAAAACTATGAAAAAAATAGCAGTCCTCACCTCTGGCGGCGACGCGCCCGGTATGAATGCCTGTATTCGTGCCGTAGTACGCACTGCACTCTACCATCAAGTGGAAGTCGTCGGCATTTATCGCGGCTACAATGGCTTAGTGGAGGGCGATTTCACACCGTTACATTCGCGTGATGTGAGCAATATTATCCAAAAGGGCGGCACTATCCTGAAAACGGCACGCAGCAAATCCTTTTTAGATTATGAATTTCGCAAACAAGCCTTTGAAAATTTGCAAAAGGCAGGCATCGAGGGCTTGGTAGCGATTGGAGGCGAAGGGACACTTACGGGAGCGCAGGTCTTTTCACAAGAGTTTGGCGTGCCGATTGTGGGCGCACCCGGTACGATAGACAACGATTTGGCAGGTACAGACTTCACCATTGGCTTCGATACAGCCGTTAATACCGCCTTAGATGCCATCGACAAAATTCGCGATACCGCTCATTCTTTGCAGCGCGGCTTTTTTATAGAAGTAATGGGCAGGCATTGTGGAGATATAGCCCTTTGGACAGGGGTAGGGGGCGGAGCTGAAATTGTGATGCTACCCGAAGTGGAAACAACCATCGAGGAGGTTGTCCAAATCATTAGGGGTATGTTGGAAAAAGCCAAAACTTCGCTTATCATTGTGGTAGCGGAAGGCGACCCACTTGGAAATGCGCAAATTTTAGCCGAAAAGGTGCAAAAGTTTATCCCTGATTTTAACTTTCGTGTAACCAATATTGGACATGTGCAGCGCGGCGGCTCACCTACGGCAGCAGATAGGCTATTGGGAAGTAGGCTTGGAGTGGCTGCGACAGAGGCTCTTTTAAAGGGACATCGTTGTGTCATGGCAGGAGAGGTTGCGAATAAAATTGTCTTATCGCCTTTCGAAACTTGTATAAAGGGCAAAAAAGAACAGCCCCAAGATTTACTCGATATGATGCGTATTCTAAGCCTTTAAGACTCGTTTTGGAGAGGTCAGAACTGCCCTTTCTGCACCTTTTGGTTTGGCTCAAATTTTCGTTTTTGCTCAAAAATACCTACATTTGTTGGGTTACTTGATGCGGCTTTGCTTCAAATCTATTTGTGAGCAGTTTTCAAAATCTTTCTAAAAAAGGGTTTAATCGCCTCAAAATCAGTCTTTTAGCAAGATAAGCCTTCTCATGCATTGATTCACCAACACTACGCTCTTGTTTTATTCATTTTTAAATTTTGTGATATGTCTATTACTGTTAAGGAAGGCGATTTAATTGCCGTACATTATGAAGGCTCGTTAGAAGACGGCACTATCTTCGATTCGTCTATCCCGCGCAAGCAGCCTTTGGAATTTACCGCAGGTGCAGGGCAAATGATTCCGGGTTTTGACCATGCCGTCTTGGGCATGACTTTGGGCGAAAAGAAAACCATTACCTTGCCGCCTGCTATGGCGTATGGCGACGTAGACCCGAATCGCTTTATCGAGGTGCCACGTCAGGACTTGCCGCCCGATTTGCACCCCGAAGTAGGCGACCAGCTTGCGCTCAATACCCCCGACGGCAGACAGTTTCCCGTCCGCGTAACGGAGGTTTCCGCAACTTCTATTCTTCTTGATGCCAATCACGATTTAGCAGGAAAAACGCTTATTTTCAAAATCGCTTTGGTGAGCATCAACAAAGAAAATGCAGCCGACTTATTGCCCGATTGGTAGGCTGTGGCATTTCGTTTGTTTTTGAACAACCACAAAATCACTCAACTTTGTCAAAGTGCTATTTACTTTGACAAAGTTTTTTTTAAATTTTTTGATACGAAAATGAAAACAAAAGACACACATATTCATATTCTTACCAACGAAGCAGACGAATTTGTGGGCGTAGAGCTTTCCGCTGCCCTTTGGCAAAAAGTGGCGCACTATGTATATCAGCAGGCACAAAGGCTTGATTATGAGCCTTTTACACAAAAAGAAAAAGGGCAGGCAGAGCCTATAAAAAAACAAACCCAAGAAAAACAAGAGGAGAAAGAGCAGGCGCAGAAAAGTCAGCCGTACAATGCTTCGCAGGAAGAAAAGCAGGCAGACGAAAAAGAAAAAACAGACGCACCCCAATCGCCTACCACTCTTATCAGCATCATCAAACAGGAAGCAAATGGAAACCAAGTTGTCATTTCCAAAAAAATTACAACCCAAAAAAAGGAACACGATGTAGAGCAACTCCGTAAAAAGTTGGAAGCCTTAGCCGATTTCTTGAAAAATAATGAACAGTAAGCCCTTTCTTTGGCTTTTTGGATAGTTAGCATTATTTTTGAAGGCTACTAAACACGAAGATTTCTGTTAATCTTTAAAATGATAAAAAAACTTTTTTACTCTAATCATATCCTAATCCTCTTTTCAAATATGCAATCTCATCATTATTTTTTGTTCTCATTTTGTAAAAAAATAGCAACTGTTTTTACACTTTTGCTTGCCTTTATGGTCTTTTTGCCTGATGCAGTCTTGGCACAAGAGTTTGACGAAACTGATATTCGCACAGACATTGTCGTTGCCCTTGATGTGTCGGCTTTTATGAAAGGGCAAGATTTTGAGCCTACTCGATTGGAGGCGGCTAAAAACGCCCTGATGACCTTCAACGAAACTTATCCACAGTTTCGAATTGGGGTCATTATCGTAGGCGAGGAGGCAAAAACCCTTATTCCGCTAACTGCTTCGGATACTTTTTCTATTCAAAGTTTTAATGAAAAAGTAAAATCTGTAACCGTTAATACCCTGCAAGGCACAGGTACGGCATTGGGCGAAGCCCTCGATTTGGCAATTAAAGAGTATGATGCCATCGGTGCTACCAACGAAAATTTGATTTTACTAAGCGACGGTGGCGATAACGAAGAACCAGACATCCTGACCAACGCCGTCCGTTTGGCGCGTCAGAAAGAGTTGAAAGTCTTTTGTGTGGGCATTGGCACGAACCAAACAGTTCAGATGCTTGATGCGAACAACAACGAAATTTCGGTAGAAAATACCTATCAAGATAAATTTTTAATTAAAATATCCGAGCTAACAGGTGGTTCTTTCTTTCAGGCGAATAGCACCGAAGAATTAAATCAAATTTTGGTGCAAATTGGAGAAAGCATCAAAAAATAGATTTGACAAGGGACAAGGCAGAGCCTTGTCCTATTTCGTTTAAGTTTTTAGAAAGCACTTTTTTGAGATAAAACGACGGAAAATTTGCTTTTAAAATTCGTATTTTATCAAAAAATAGTTTTAAACAAGCTAAAAAATCGTAAATTTTTTGTAAAAAATTGCATCTAAATTTTATACGCCTTTTCGCCAATTATCTATCAAAATGGCTGTGGCAATGGCAGCGTTCAAAGATTCCGCCTTTCCAAAACGCGGTATGGTGAGCGGCACATCTACCAAAGGTAGCAAGTCGGGATTTACGCCATGCGATTCGCTGCCTATTAGCAGCAAGCCCTGCGCCGCCATAGGCGTATGATGCACATTCTGACCCTTTAAAACGGCAGCATAGATAGGAATTTTATTTTTATATTGTGCCAAAAAATTAGATAAATCACAGTATTGTATTTGTACTCTAAAAAGCGAACCCATAGAGGCGGCGACTACTTTCGGATTAAAACAATCCACTGTTTCGGGCGAACAAAATAACTGTTTGATGCCATACCAATCCGCAAGACGAATGATAGTACCCAAATTACCGGGGTCTTTCAAATCGTCTAAGACAAGCGTAAGTCCTTCTTTTTCAATTAGTTGAGTGCTTTTAGAGAGCGAAGGCTTCAAAAAGCGAATGGTGGCAATGCCTGCATTATTGCTCTGTAAAGTGCCTGCTTGTATCAAACTTTGTTCGTCTGCCAGCTCCCAAGCAAGCGTAGAAAGCGCGTCTAATTGCCTTTTGTTTTTAGAAGCAAATTGCTCTGTAATCCAAAGTTTGTCTATTTGATACGTGCCTACCCAGTCTTCTGTGTTTGCCGTCGCAAGAAGTTCCTCCAAAATTTTAGCTCCTTCTACTAAAAAGAGTCCTTCGGCTTGTCTATTTTTTTTGAGTTGTAAGCCTCGAATTTTTTTGATTTGATTTTTAGAGAGCATAACGGTTTATGGGTTGTTTTATGATTCTTCTTCGTTTTCTGCTTCCTCTTTGGTTTCTATTTTGATAGAAAAGGGCAGTGTTGCATCGAGCATTTCGGTAGAAATAGAAATTACTAAATCTTCCACTTCTTTTTTAAAACCTGAAATTGTTTTAGCTTCTTCTTTTATTTGATAAGAGGTAAAGCCATCACCCAAACGCCTAAAAAACCAAAAGCCAGAGAGTATTTGGGTATCCTCTTTTAGTTCGAAATGGGTAGGCAGGTGCAAGACCTGTTTTGCTTCTAATGCCCTGATTAAGAGATACTTATACAACACAAGTTGAAGGGCTTTGGGGGCTTTCCCCTGTGCCAAATCCGCAATCGTAGCGGCTTTGAGTTCCTTAGAGTCAAGCCGTCCTGTTTTGTAGTCTATGACACGCAAAACGCCATCTTTGTCCAAATCAATGCGGTCGGCAGTGCCTTTCAAAATGAGCGTTTTATTTTTCCCCTTAAAAACGAAGGGAATCTGGGTGCGAAAATTAGCTTCAAGCCCAACTACCACAAAGGGCGTTTCGGCAGCCTGCTTTTCCAAAAAGCGCGGAACAAGCGAATGGGTAATTTCTTTGAGAAGGAAATTTTTGCCTGTATCTTGCAATAAACCGCCTGCAACTTCTTTAATCGTTAGTTCTACTAAATCGTGAAGTGCATCTTTATTTTCTTTTATTTGATAGACTTGACTTTTATCCATAGTCTTTCCAATAAAAGGTTTAAAAATAAGCTCTAATGTTTGGTGCAAAACCGTTCCAAAAGTATTTTGTAACATATCCTCCTCTACTTCCTTGCTCCTTTCCAACCCCACTACTTTATTTTCAAAAAACTGCATCGGGTCTTCCAAATACTGGCTCAAATAAGTGGGCGTAATGCCGCTTTCTGTCAAGTAAGTTTCTACTCTTTTTTGTATGACTTCATCTTTTTCTACTTGCCATTTCGATACATTTTGAGTAGGTAGTGAAAGGTTAATGGTTTCCTCACTGTATTGAATATGAGGCAGATGTGCCAATTCGTTTGCAATTTGGGCAATAAAACGACTCCTTTCGCCATTTCTGCTTCCCTCGGTATCGGTAGAATAAATCAATGTAATATTTTTGGCTCTTTGTAAAATTCTATAAAAATGGTAAGCATACACCGAATCGTCTTCCGAATAAGTGGGCAGCCCCGAAGTGCGCCGTACCTCGAATGGAATCAGGGAATTGAGTACCTTTCCACGCGGCAGCACGCCCTCATTGCAAGAAAGGACGATTACATTTTCAAAATCTAAGGCACGACTTTCCAACATGCCCATGATTTGAATCGGCGCAATCGGCTCACCTGTAAAGGGAATACGGCGTTCTTTCAATAGTTCTAAAATGAAATTTTTAAAGGCTTTAAAGGAGAGTAAATTATCTTTTTTTCCACCCAAAACCTTTGTTTTTTCTTCTGTTTCGCTCTCGTTTTCGGCTTGTCGGGGCGTGAGATTGCCATAAAGTTGAAGCAGCGTTTCTATGTGTTTGAGTAGCTTATAAAACTCAAAAATATATTCACTTTCCAAACTTTCTTCGGGCAGTTCGGGCAAACGGTGTGCTAATTCTTCTATTAAATTAAAAAAGTAAAACAAACCTTGATTGGTGTCGTCTTTCCAATAGTCAAATATCCTACCATAAAACCAGCCATTCTTTTTGTATTGTTTTAATTCTTCTATTGGAAAATAAACTAAATTTTCTTCTTTCAAACGAATTAAAGGCGGATTTTCATCTTCTTCTTGGCTGCGCAAATAAGGGTGCTGCAATAGGCGAATCAAATCTTTGTGGTAAACCGCTAAGGCTCTGCCCTGCTCATCTACCAACATATTTTCCTGCATTTGAAATATATTAGCAATAAGCGTATAAAAAGGTGTATTTTTCAAAGAAACCCCCATGGTAATATTAACCAACTTTGGCACATCTACGCCTGCGCTACTTTCAGGCAGCGAGTAGAGCATGGGCAAAAGTAGGCTCTCGTCGGGCAGCAAAATAGCCGTATGATTTCTACTTTGTGCAAACTGCGAAAATTTATTTTGTGCAATAATTTCGTTTAGTGTTTTTTCTAATAAAAAGCCCGCCAATTTTGCCTGCGTAACCTGATTTGCAACACTCAATACCCGTATCGTTTTGGGGGTAGAAGATAGGCTATTGCTGATAAATTGAGGCTCTTTTTTAATTATTTTTTGTTCTTGATAACGACGAAAATATTTGCCTGCCTCATGCACAGGATTTTTCAAATAAAATTCGTCAATATCCCAAAAACAAAGGGCTTTGCCGCTTTTTTCTAAATTCCGAATAATTTTCTCTTCGCTTTTAAAAAGATTATTGAAGCCTGCAAAAACAACTTGCTCGATGCCACGCCCTTCCACCAAATCGGACACATTTTCGGCTACTTCCCTGAAAATCAAGCCTGTATAGGCTTTCTTTTCGCGTTCTAAGGTCTTGCGAAAGTCGAAATAGGTTTGCGACACAATTTGCCAAAACTTGTAGTAATCTCCAAGACGGCTTCGCTCGTCAATTTCTATTTCTGTTCCAAACTCTTCCGCCCATCTTTCAATAGATTTTACTTTATCTAAATAATCAAATAAATCTTTTGCCTCCACTAAATCGCGGTCTATGGCGTTGAAGTCCATTAAAAGCGTCATGCCCAAAGGCGAAAAACGCTCCATGCTGTGTATTTCTCCTTCCCCAGTTAGTCTATCAAATTTTTTAAAACTTTGAAACAATTTAAAAAGCAAAGTAGTATTATCCAGCGTTTCAGTTTCGGTAAGCAGGGACACAAAATCTTCTATCGCCAAAATATGTGGCGCGAAAATATTGTGGGTTATCACATCTGCCAAATGCGCCTTCAAATAAAGTGAAGCGCGGCGCGAGGGCAAAACAATGTAAAGTTTTTCGAGGTCTTCGCCTTTTGTTTGGTACAATTCTTCCGCAACAAGACGCAAAAATGGTTTCATAGCCTATTTAGTAAGATAAATGTTCGTTTCGAAGTTGAAAATTACAAATTTTTTAGCAGCCAATTGAAAAAAAGTACGCATTTTTGCAAAGATAGGAATAAAAGTGCAAGTAGAAAGGCTGCCAAGCCATTTTTAAAATGAAAAGATATGTCAAAAACTTTTTCTTGTTTTCTGTTTATTTCCATCTTTGGGCTTGTTCTCAAATTAGAAAGTTCGCCTATTTATTTTGATTTTAATGCGAAAGATATAAAAAATTATGAAGCAGCCCTCGCACTCCAAACCCTGCCCTCTGATACAATAGCCGCTCTGCCTATTCCTTCTTTGATTGAAAATTATACAGAAATAATTAGACTTTTATTAACAGAAAATCCAAATTTATTAGAAAAATGGAAAGAAAGAGAAGCACTAAGACTCGAAAATATTGAACTGTACGCTCAAAAAAGCAAAGAAAATTCGCCTTATATTTTATTTATACAAGCAGAAATTAAATTACAATGGGCGATGGTTTATCTCAAATTCAACCAGAAATGGGAGGCTATCTGGCGTATTCGCGCCGCCCACCGCCTACTCAAACGCAATGTAAAGGCATATCCCGATTTTTTGCCTCAAAAAAAGACACTCGGACTCTTGGCACACCTTTTGGCAAGCGTGCCTGCGGCATACCAAACTTGGTTGCCTTTATTAGGCATTTCCGAAACTGATTATGCTCCTGCGGCGCGAAATGCGCTAAAAGAGGCTGCCTTTTCAAATCATATTTTTCAGAAAGAATCACAACTATTTTATTTTTTAATAGAAGGTTATTTGTATCAAAATTTTGAAAAAGCGGCACTACAACTAAGAAAAATGACAGGGGAGCATAAGCAAAATCAACTCTTTAAAGTGGCTTATCTCTTGCTCGCCATGAAAGCAAGAGAACACCAATCTGCCCAGATTTGGCTTGCACAAGAGCTTGAAAATAAGCAAATTAGCCTGAAAGAACCCTATCTCGATTATATCGCTGCCGAATTAGCCCTGCACACACGAAAATATGCCAAAGCAATTTTTCATTACCAAAAGTTTATACTTTTCTATAAAGGAAATACACTTATAAAAGATGCACATTACAAAATATTTCTTGCCAAATGGCTCTCTAAATCGCCTGATGCTTTTTCTTTTTTAGAAAAAATAAAAACAGTAGGCAACACAAATAGTGAAGTAGATAAGCATGCGGCGCAATTTGCCGCTCAAAAAAAAATCCCTGCTTCGGTGCTGATAGAGGCGCGGTTGCTTTCAGATGGGGGCGAAGACCTGAAAGCCCTTGAAATTTTGGAATCATATCAAAAAACGAAACTAATTTCAGATTTTTCGCAAAAAGATTGGATAGAGTTTCATTATAGAAAGGGTAGGATTTTGGAAAATTTAGAGAGAAAAAAAGAAGCAAAATTTTACTATGAAATCGTAGTAGAAAAAAATAATAACTTACCTCACTACTTTGCGCCAAACGCCGCCTTGCGATTGGGAAAGTTTTATGCGGCAGCGCAGGATTGGGAAAAGGCTACCTTTTATTTCGAGAAAGTCCTATCTTTTTCCACGCATGAATACAAAAATAGTTTAGACCAACAAGCTAAAATAGAATTAAAAAAAATAAAAGAAAAAAGTAAGTAGCAAACTTTAAAAAGCAAGACTCTGAATCCGCGCCTTTTTCTCAAAATTGTATTTTTTGTAGCGGAAAGGGCGCATGAGTTGTGCTAAGGTAATAAAACTGCCACTAATGATAGCAAATTCTTGCATTTCTGCCTTATTATTTCGAAAAACGCCACGTAAGAAAGAGGTAAAAAATCCTACTCCCAGCGTATAAAATCCGCCTTCAAGCAAGAGGGGTGCTTTCCTACGAAGGTAGATTTTTTCCAAATCCTGCAAAGGAAGGCGCACTTCTAAGCCTTCCAGAACTACATAATCTGCGCCAATGCTTAAAATACGCGCTTTATACTGATGGTCGTTGTTTTTTTGTTTGAAAATAAGCCAATCGCCTGCCCGCAAATAGCGCGGACGGGTGTCGTAATTGTCAATTTTGAGGGCGTACTCGGTTGTAATTTGCGCCTGTAAGTTTTTATCTAAATCTGACAAAAAAAACGCTAACGCAAAGAAAAAAGAGAGTGCGAAGGGAAGTAACTTTTTTTGAGTTTTCATATTGAAGAAGATGATGAAGGTGCAAAACTAAGGCAAAAATCGGAATAAAGCCAGAGTCCTTACATTCCTTACGTTGTGAGCTGCGTACTTTGTTGCTAAGAAAGGCGGCACACTGCCCAAATCAACCGTTTTTCTCCTTTTTAGCAAAGTCTTACATTCGATTGATTAAAAATATGTCTATATTTCAGAAGTTTCCTTTCAAAGATACAGCCCTTTTGTCGCCCAAAGCCGCACCTGCTTTTGAGCCTCCTTGATACTGCCTTGCTACCGCACCATCATACAATTTTAAATTTTTAAAGAAAGGTAAGTTTAAATTCTGTTCCACGTGCTTTTTGAGGGTCGGTTTCTGAAATAACAGAAATAGAGCCTTTGTGCTGCCGCATAATTTGCTGGGAAAGGCTCAATCCGATACCCGAACCGCCTTTTTTGGTAGAAAAGAAAGGGATAAAAATTTTACTAATAGCATCTGCATCAATTCCCATTGCATTGTCTTTGACCGAAATAATGGCTTGTCCTTGTTCGTTGCGAAAGGATTTTAGACATATTTTTTTGTGTTCGTTATCGTCTTGACTTTCAAGAGCTTGGGCGGCATTTTTTACCAAATTTATCAAAACCTGTTCTATCAGCATGGGGTCGGCAGTGATGAAAAACGAAGGCGCAGGCATTTCTACTTGAAACAAAATCTCACTTTCCTGCAAATCTGCTTTAAAAAGTGTTTCTACATGTGTAAAAATTTCGGCTAAACGCACCTGCTCAAATTTAGGTTCGGGTAGCTTAGAAAGATTGCGAAAGTCTGCCATAAAATTAACCAAAGATTCGCTTCGCCTTTGAATTGTTTGGGCAGCAAGTTGCATGTCATCAAAATCCAGAGGATTTTGATTGTATTTTTGTTTTAAATATTCGCTTTCATCTGCAATCGTAGCGGCTAAGGAAGAAATAGGCGCAACCGAGTTCATGATTTCGTGTGTCAGGACGCGCAGCAAATTTTGCCAGGCTTCCATTTCTCTATCTAATAGTTCATTATGAATATTTTGAAAAGTAAGGTATTTATAACTTTCCCCACGTCTGTTTATCTCTATTGCATAGACTGATACGTCTATGGGTTCGCCATTGATTTTTTTCCCTTTCACTAAGGCACGATTTCCCGTTTTAAGTTGGCGAACAGTAGAAACCCATTCAGGGGCAAAGTTTTGTAAATCATCTAATTTTTCAGCTTTATTAACGCCTAAAAGCCGCCTTGCAGCCAAGTTGAGCAGCTCGATTTCCTCTTTTTCGTTGTAGGCTAAAATGCCCATGCCGATATGTTGGATAATGGTGAGCAGGTTTTGGTGGTCGCGTTCTTTGTTTTGTCTAATTTCTTGAAAGTGCAGGTATGCCTCCATGACTGCCTGCCTTAGTTCATTGGGCGGGCTATTTTGTAGGGTTTGTTTCCAAAAATGTTGTGCTTTTTGTTTTAAATTTTTAGCTTTCAAGGCTTTTTCTTCGCTTGGGGCTTCTTTTTCGTCGAGGGAAAAGGGGAGGACTAAGGTAGAAAAATCGTCGTTGCGCAAAGCCTCTAAAAGTTCGGTTAGTTCGCCTTCCGCGCTCATGAGCGTTTTGAGCAGCAGGGCGATTTGGTAAATGAGGGCAGCCCCCAAGAGTAGCGTTGTGAAGAGATAGTCTTCTTCTAAAAGGAAAAAGCAAAACGCCAGCATACTACCCAATAGCACCAAGAGCGAAGCCAAAATGCGCGGGCGCGGGTAGAGCATTTTTGAAGCCATGTCTATTTTTTTCTAATAAAAAGCCTGAAAAGGAAAATAGTTGTTTGGGAGTGGATATAAAAGTGAACTTTTTGCACAAAAAACTATGAGCTTGTTTTTTAAGTAAGTTTTTTACGAAAATTTTTCTACTATTTTTAAGTGTGCCTTAAAAGACGGCTCTTAAAAACTCAAATCGTCAAAATCCCAAAGCAAACCTTTGGCTTTTTCTTCGGAAGCCTGCGATTTGGCAGGGGCTTTTTCTTTGGATAGGGGCTGATTTGCCACTTCTTCGCTGTTATTTTTTCTATCTACTTTCGCCGTTTCATTCTTTTGCTGCTCTTTGTATTGGGCAAAATCTACAAGCGGTTTGGCGGCAGGTTGTGAGGCAGAATGTGAGGTCGGTTGTAGGTTTAATTGCTCCTTTTGCGCCATTTGAAAGACTTTTCCCTGAAAATGCGGCACTGTATTTTCGACGTTTATTTCGGCAAAACGCTTTACTTTTTTAAGCGAATTTTCTAAAAATTCTGTCAAATCTTCAAGCATCTTCTGCCTTTGCTGTACCGTAAATTCGTGCGCATATTGCAGGCGATTGAGTTCCTTATTGGTTTCGGTAAGGGTCTGTTCAGAAAAGTTTTTCGCCTCTGTGATGAGTTTTTCGGCTTTTTGGGCGGCTTGCGCAAGAAGGGCATCGGCTTTTTCCTTCGCCTGATGCAGGAGGCTATCTGCTCGCACTTGCGCTTCCATGAGTTTGACCTGCGCCTGTTTTTCGGCTTGCTCTAAGGTTAGTTTGGAAGCACTTTGTGTCTGCTGCAAATTTTGTAATAAGGCAGCCTCGATTTCTTTGAGTTTTTGCAATTCGGCACGCGCCTGTGCAATTTGGTCTTCTAAAATTTCATTTCTACTATGAAGTTGCTGCCAATCTTCGGCAAGGTTGGCTAAAAATTCGCTTACCTCCTCTTTTCTATACCCACCAAAGGTAGCTTTTTTAAAGGTATGCTCTTTGATTTTTGCGATAGTTACGGTTTGCAAGGCGAAGACGGTTTAGAAGTTGAAACTTGTCTTTAATTTCACAAAGTAGTAGCGATTATGAACAAAATGGTAGCGCAGACATAGTTGGCAGCCTATTGGCTGATTTTCAAAAGACTACAAAACCCGAAGGGTATTTTACAAATGATTCATAAAGCCTAATTACGGCTAAAAGTATGAAAAAAAAAGATAAACTACAAGCGAAATTGGGCTTTTTACAAAAAAAGTAAAAAGCCCAAGTGGGAGGTGCTTATCAAAAAGGAGCGAAAAACGCTGATTTATTCTATGCTATTGCCTACTCTATCCCAACGAATACGCGCAAAAATGCCGCCTTTGGCAAGGTCGGGGTCTATGGAAAACCAAACCCAAGAGCCTTTTCCTACAATGTGGTCGGCAGGAACGAAGCCCCAATAGCGCGAATCGAGCGAGTTGTGGCGGTTGTCGCCCATTGCAAAGTAGTAATCTTGCTTGAAAACGTAGTCTTTTAGGGCATTGCCGTTGAGGTAGAGCGTTTCGTCCTTGATTTCTACATTTTCTAAGCCTTCGTAGTATTGAATGGTATAACCGTAATGCCTAACGTTTTGAGGCGTTAGCTCGATGGTCATGCCTTCTTTCGGAATGGTGATTTTTCCAAAATTATTCAAAGTCCATTTGGGTTCGTTGAAGATAGAATTATCGAGTGGGCTATCGAAGGTCTTGACGACTTTGGCTACAAAGTCGTATTGTGCAAATTTATCGACGATGGCTTCGGTGGTATAAACGACGTAGTAGTTGTAGCTTTCGTCTGTGGTATAAAGGCTATCAATTTGGTTGGGAAAATAATGCAGGGCAGCCTTTCTATTGAGTTCGATGATAGAACGGCTGTTATCTACATTGGCGACAACGGGAATCCCATTTCGCCTAAAAGTATCATCTGTAAGTACTTGATTGGCGATAATAAGATATTGAAATTGTGTGTTTGGCGGATTTTCTTGTGCTTTTCCGTTGATGTAGATAACCTTGTCGCGGATTTCAAATTCGTCGCCCGGGAGTCCGACACAGCGTTTGATGTAGTTGTCGCGCAAGTCGCTGGGATATTCTAATTGTGCAGGATAGTTGAAAATAATAGCATCATTTCGCTCTATGCTACCCAAACTTGGGACTCTTGCCTGTGGCAAAGCTATCCAATCGAGGTAGGAGGGGACAGGCAGCCCCCAAAAATCGCGATGGGTAAGCGGAAACTGCAAAGGCGTTTTGGGCGTGCGTGCGCCGTAGCTAATTTTGCTGACCAAAACAAAGTCCCCTGCCAAAAGCGAGCCTTCCATCGAAGGAGTCGGGATTTTGAAAGGTTCGGCAATGAGCCAACGGGCGAGGGTCGCGACTATGATAGCAAAGAGTAGCGAATCAAACCACTCACGCATTGGGCTTTTGGGAACTTTGGGAGTAGTGGCTTTTTTTGTCCAAGGGAATTTGAGCATATCGATACAAAATAAGTGTGATGCCAAGTAAAAGAGCAGGGCTGTAATGTTAAATTCTAAAAAGCAGCGGCAAATGTAGGGACAAGGCACTGTCTTGTCCGCAGTGAGATTGAAATAAAAAAGGATTTTCAGACCCAAAAATAGGGTTTAGCCCAAATTTTATTTCGTTTCTAATTTGACAAAACAAGACTTTTCACAGAACCTAACATTACTATGACGTGAGGCGCGACGTTTGCACTTTTCAAGCCTAAATAGGCTATTTTCTGCCTTCTGATTGCGCTCCAAGTAAAACTCTTGAAGGTAAAATTCTTGAAGCTAAAACGCTTGAAAGTAAAACTTTGGAAAGGCAAAAATACAGAAAGCCTGCAAACAGACGCGCTCCGACGGTGTTTTTAACTGACTTTATTGTATTAGTATCTATTTTTTTCAATTCCTTACAAGCGGCTGCCCTACCCTTGCGCAGAGAAGGCAGGCTATGGCAAAGGCTATGCCGTCAAGGAAGGTAGCATTTATGCAGCCTAAATTTGGTTTAAATAGTGGCTTTCAATTACGTCTAAATGGTGTTCAGTATGCCCTGCTATCGCATAAGCCAAACCGCGCACAGAGAAAGGATATTCGTTTGATTCGCCTTTCCGTAGCCAATCAGCCTCTTTTAGATAAGAGAAAAACGCCAAACTTGCCAAGCGTTGTGTTTTGAAAAGTGCCTCTATTTGTTCCCATTCATAACTATCTGCCTGCGCACTTTCTACATACAAATCTTGGTCGAAGCCCGATAAAAGCGTGCTATCGTTGCGTGCAAAGCGCAGAGCGCGATAAACAAAGACGCGCTCCGAATCTATCAAATGCAGAAGAATGTCTTGTACGCTCCATTTTTGAGGGGCGTATCGAAAGAGGCGTTTTTCTAAGGGGAACTCCTTGAAAAAGCGATTCAGCCGCTGCGTGTTGTGCTGCAAAGCACTAATCGGACTTTCGTAATGCGCCACTTTTTCCAAATACAATTTGGCATAGGAGGGCATTTCCTGATAAATCATCTGTTCCATTAGCCGAAAATTTGTTCTAATAGTTTTTCGTCAAAAACAATATACTTAGTAGGCGAGAAACGACGGCGTGTTTCGTACTCGATGCGATGAGGCGGCGGCGTGGTCGTATTGCCCGATTTGAGTTTTTTGGCTTCGGCAGCACTATTTTTCAACATCTTCAAAAAGGCAATGATGTGTCCGCAATTTTCTTTCCCCAATAGTCGAATTTGGCGTTGGATACTATTGATAAGCTGATTGAACAACTCTTGGTCTTTGAGAAGGGCGTATTGCAGTGCCAAAAGCGATTTAAGCTCTAAAAGGGCGTGCGGATATTTTTTCAGACTTACCTCATTGAGCAAATCATTGAGCCAACGCGCCGCTTCCGAATATTTGCCTGCAAAATAGCAGCAGAGGGCGCGATAGGTGATGTATTCTACATGGGTAGGCGTGTTGTCTATATCCTCCTCGTAGTCTTCAAAAAGTGCAAAACTTTCTTCATAAAGTTGTGTCAGGGTATGATTGCGCAAGGCACGTTCTATCTTGGTGTGCAGAAATTGGGCAGGATAGGTGTACCAGCCGTAATTGGTCAGCAGGGCAGTGAGCGAATCATTGACATCTTCGTAATATTTTTCGGCTTTTTTATAGACTTTGTAATGATTGTAGTATTCGAGCTTTAAAAACTCAAAGACGATATTGAGGTGGTAGTAAATCGAATCTTTTTCGTATCGTATAAAATGCTTCTGCACCTCGTTCAAAATGTCTTCAATCGGTTCGGCATCATCGTTTTCTTGTGCCTCGATGTCCTTTTCTACAAAAAGTCGGTGAAAGACTGTAACACAACTCTGATAGACATACAAGCGATGTGAATCGTAGAGTTTGCTGATGTTTTGTATCTCTTGCATCAAAAAGCTAAGTCCTAAGCGGTCGGTGTCGTCCCCAGTGAGGCTGTATTCGCCAAATTTGCGGAAGTAGTCGGCTAAAATATCCTCTGCCTTGTCGATGGCGAGCATATAAGCCACATGTCGATTGTAAAGTTGTGAATAGTGGAAGTGTTCGGGTGAGTGAATGTGTAGTTTTTTGAGAACCTTGTAGATAACGGTTAGTTCGTTAGATAAATCATAGTCAAGCAGTTCTTTTTCTAATTTTTTGAGCGTCGCGACTGAAATCGCCCTTTTTTTGGTAAAAACTACTTCATTGATATTGACGACCTTTTTGAGCAAGTCGGTGCGCGGGCTTTCCATCTGTTGCAGCAAATATTCCTCTATCTTCTGATTGAGGCGTGAGCGCAGGGTGTAATAGGCGTTGTTATTGACTTCCAATTCCACCATAATCTTGGCATCGGGCAGTTCCTGCTCGCGCAGTGCTTTGAGTAGGTAGGCAGACTTATCAGCTCCGCTTTGCGCTAAATTTTGATAAAGAGCCTGATAGTCAGGGTCAGAAAGCTGCTTAATGATGTTTTTGAGTTTTGCCATAATTTGAAAAATTAAGAGGATTTTGTGTTTAGAAAATGGCGCACCTGTACCCAGACACAGGATACCCCTTCTCTTTTATCGGCAGGGTACATTTTTTCAGAAAGGTACGTAATTTTTTTGTAAAAATTGCAAAAAAGAGAGAAAAAAACAAAAAAAAGGCTTTTTTTTTACAGACGTAATAAAAATGGTAGAAACGTCTTCTCTATTTTTTCTTTGTGCCTAATTTGTGTCCTTATTGGGTTTGAAATGTCGGCGGCGCGTATTTCTCATTTTTTGAACGCAAGGGAGCGAAAAATATAGACTTTATACGGACAATATTGGAGCAATAGCGAAAAACCTTACAGACCCAATACAGAAAAGTCGAAGCTCTGTCCTTGCGTCTTGCGTTTTTCCCGTTCTTTTTCAAAATCCTGCCTACTTTCTTGTTTTTCCAGAAAGTCGAGCAGTATTTTGGGCTGCTCTTTGAGCGTAATTTGGCGCACTTTCTCTTGTAGGAAGCGGATATAATCGGGGTCTTCGTTGGAAAACTGCAAGGCTTGGTCTTGCCGCACGCCTGCCGCCACAAGCAATACCACACTGCGCGAAACGGCATCTTTGAATTGGCTGCTCTTATCTAATTTGAAACGTTTGATGACAAAACGCACCGCCGCTACCTTTCGCCCTTTTTTTACCTCCTCGATTTCGAAGCGCAGGTCGGCACACTTTTCAAAATCCTTTTGGGCGCGTTCTAAGACTCCTGTACGCAGGCTATTATAGTTGCGATACGATTCGGGTGCAATGTGCAGAGCCTGACGCAAGGCAGGGAGTTCGAATTTGCGCTCGCCAAAATTTTCATACTGTTTTAAAAGCTCATAAAGGCGCATTGAATGGGTACTCCCCATGCGAAAGACGTGCTGCAATTTAAAGACCGTAAAACGTTCCTGCAAAAGAAGCAAGTAGGGTTTGAGCTTGGGGTCTAAGGATACTTCGATAAATCCTTTGTTGTATTCTATGGACGAAACCCAATTCATCATCAAAAAGCCATTCTCTTTCTTAATTTCTATGGTAATGCCCATAAGAGAACGCAATTCGCTACGCATGCGCTGATACCAACCCTTTCCCGAAATACCTGCCAATTTGATAATATCTAAGGCTTGTATGCGATAGACCTGAAAATCAGCATCATACCTATCAATCAAAGAAATGACATAGTACATAAACCGCTTCTGAAAAATGCTCATCTCGGATATGCAGCTATTGATAAGGTCGTTGTGCTGAACGATAAGGTGGTGCTTGGGGTGATGCTGATAATTTTGAAAGTTGTGTAAAAGTTCTTTCTTGCGTCGTCCTCGTTTTGCAACCGTAGTAGGGGGCGGGGCTAATTTTTTGAGATTTTCGGGCAGCGGCTTTCGCCCACGCTTTTTAGGCGGCTCACTGCTCTTGCGCCTACGCTTGGGTACTGCTGTGGCAATGGCAGGCGCAGGGAGTGCTAATTCAGGGAGTACTAATTCGGTCTGGGTGTCTTCGCTGCTTGGCTTTGTGTGCTGCCGCTGGTGGGGCGGCTCTTCTTCGTTTTCTGTATTGGCAGGCGTTGTTTTTTTTCTTTGCGGATTTTGCCCCTGTGGTGCATTTTCTTTGCCTTCTATTTTTTGGGCGGTCATATTTTCCGTTTTGCTCACCTGCGGCAAGGTATTTTCGAGCGGCAGCCGCCGTCTGGGTCTGCCTTTGGGGGCAGCCCTATGACTCTTTCCGTCTGCTTTTGAGACAACCTTTGCCGCCTTCTGTAAGGAATTGCGTTTGAGGTCGCCTTCCACCGAAAGCGAAGATACCATGCTGATAGAGGGGAATAGAAAATAACGACAAAGTTACGAAATTATCAAATTTTCACAAACCAAAAGGCACAGAGAATACTATCAGCATGCCGAAAAAATCGAGGGTTTGTAGCTTTTGAGCGCGGGAAAGAAGATTCTAAGCGAGCGCGTTGCCACCGATTAAGACTGTATCGGGCTGCAAAGATAATAATTTTATTGATTTGCGCATAATTTGCTAACTTTGCCTCTCTTTTTGGGCAAAATAAAAAATACAAAAGAGAGGCTGCCGCTGGGCTTTGGGCGAGCTTTCTAACCCTGCTTTCCCCACTTTCTCTTGATTTCCCATTTTTTGCCCTGCTACTACCTTAGAAAAGTATCGCTCCTTCGAGTTTGCTGCGGTAGTGCCTTCTTTCTTATCCATTCGCAAATTGCTTTTTTACAATATGACTCCCGAAGAAATTTTCTTGGCAGGCTGCAAACTCTTTGAAGCACAGCGTTATGCCGAAGCCCTCACTTATTTCCAAAAAGCCGCCCAAGAGCGTCCCGATTCGTTTTTAGTGCTTTATACCAAAGGACAAACACATAAGGTATTGCGACAGTGGCAACAGGCAAGCCAATCTTTTTCGGAAGCCCTACGCTACAACCCCAATATCGGTGATGCCCACCTCAATTTGGGCTTTTGTTTGTATCAGATGAAGGCGTATGAGGTTGCCATTCCACGCATGCTCAAAGCCATCGAGTTGGGTATGAAAGAAAATTCCCTCGAACAGGCGCATTTTAATATCGCGATGGCATATTACGAATGGCTACAATCGGAACGCTTAAAAAATGCACAACAAAAGGGTGAAGAAGACGAAAAGGGCGGATTTGTGTTAGATAAGCCCATCGAGCATTTTAGAAAGGTTGTCGAATTGAACCCTAAAAATATTGTTGCACATTTTCACTTAGGGCAACTTTGGGTCATGGCTGCCGATTGGGTCAGAGCCGAAGAAGCCTATCAGAAAGTAGTCGAGTTAGTGCCTTTACAAAAGCCCAATACCTATTCTGTGCAGGCTTGGGTAGGGCTTGCCACTGCCTACACTGCCTTAGAACGCTATTCACGCGCCTTGATTTGTTTGGAAACTGCCATCGATTTAGAGCCACGTGTAGCCGCTATTGCGAAAGCCGACCCTGCCTTCGAAAAATTGCGCAAGCATGAAGAATATGCAGAAGATTTTTACGATTTAGTACAATAAATATCCTATGTTTGACCGCTTTTTTTAGAAAAAAGGGGTTGTTACAACGGTCAGAAAGTCAAAAATCTGCGCTTTGTGCTTGGTGCAAACCTGCTGAACCCTCACCCTGCCCTCCCCCCATAGGAGAGGGTTCGAAAATCAAACTAATTTTCAATATTTTGCATAACAAAGCAAAGATACTTTATGATAAAAAAGCCCCGCCCTATGGGGGCGGGGTTTGGGGTGGGGTGCATTTAAGGCTTTTATCGTTGTAACAACGCCAGAAAAAACGCCCAAGCATCGATAAGGAATGATTGGGCGTTTTTTAAGTCCTGATTTTTTCAATTTATTTTATTTAATGTAGGGACAAGGCACTGCCTTGTCCGCATAGGAGGCTTTTATCGTTTTTTTTGCAGAAAAAATAAAATTAGGGAAACTAATTTTTCACTAATTTTTTCACCACTACGCCTTCGTCTGTAAAGATGCGTGCCACATACACGCCTGCTGCAAGTCCTTCGAGGTTGATTTCACGTTGGGCATCAGTGGTGAGTTGTAACTGCCCTAAGCTATTGAAAATCAGCACCTTTTCTACCCTAAAATTATCGCCCTGAATTTGTATTCTATCCTGTGTTGGGTTTGGAAAGAGGCTCACACGTAGGCTAATTTCATCGGAAGGGGAGGAGAGTGGCTGGTCGGGCGTAACAAGTGCATAGATGGCATGAGAAACGCTGATACCTTTTCCGCCCTGTGCCGTTGGAATGTCGTAGGGCTGCCAAGTGCCGTTGGAGAGGCGTTCCCAGCCTGTGTTTTGGCTCATATTAGCGGTAAAGATTGCCAATCGCGTGCTTTGGGTATAATCTAATTCTAAACCGATATAAAATTTGGCGGGTGCGTTAAATCCTGCACCATTATTAAAGATAATGCGCGAAAAGCGTTGGCGTGTGTAGTCGCGTTTGAGCTGTGAAACTGCCACTAATTGGCGGTATATTTCAGTGTTTGGCTGCCCGTTTTCGCCGTCATTGAGCCAAACTTTAAGCGTAACTACTTCATTTTCATCAATATCTTCTAATGCGCCCAAATGCAGGTCTGCCCCTATAAGGGTGCGATACGTGCCGAAGTTGCCGAAAAACTCTGCCTTTGCAAGGTCTTGGTTCTGATTATGCCCTGCGACATAGCCTTCGTTGTTTGTCCTGACTAATAGGCTCTGCCCTGCTATGTTGCGCAATTTTGCACCCTGAATGACCCGCACATAGTTAGGTCGTGAAATCTGATTTGTACCCAAAGGGTTTTTTGCCGTCAGACTTACGTCATAATTTCCTGCTTCCGAAAGCACCACACTTGGATTTTCCTCTTCTGATATAATAGAGCGTGAGCCTGTAATTTGCCATAAATACTCAAAACTGTTTTCGGAAAGGTTCGTTAGGTTCAGATTTTCATTCGCCAAAAGGGTTGTATAATCCACTTCAAAGTCTGCCAAAGGCGGGCTTAAATCCTCCATATTCTCGATGCGAATGTTATCGATATAAAGGTTATTGACTCGGCGGCTGATGTTGCGAAAGCGTATCTGGACGCTGCTAACGCTTAAATCTTCCACATAAATATAGGCACTTTGCGTGCGCCAATCCTGTGGGCGCGGGCTAAAAACGCCACTTTGAGCAGGGGCAGTCATCAGGCTCAAGCCGCCTCTTTTCCAAATCACTTGATAAGTCCCTCCGCAATCGGTAGAAAAGGCAATTTCCAAAGAGTCGGTAAAATCGCTGCTACGTGCGGTATAAGCCAAGTCGAAGTCTATTTTGAGCAAGCGGTTTGCAGGCAGAAGCACCTGCGGCGATTCTAAAATAGGGCTATTTTCACCACAGAAAAGTGTAGTAAAGTTATCTGCCACCATCGAAACATTGCTACTCGAACCCAAACTTGCGAAGTTCCAGCCCGTTGCTTGCCAGCCCTCTTCTAAGCGACGGCTTTCAAAACCTTGTGTAGGATTGCTTTGCGCCACAGTGGGGGTTTCTATCGTAACCTGACTGTTGTAGGTATGTGTCTTGCCTAAGCGCGTCTGCACACTCAAACTAACGGCAAAAGTGCCTGCGGCGGCATAGCTCACCAGCGGATTGAGGGCAGTAGAGGTGGCAGGCGAGCCATTTTGAAATGTCCAATTATAGCTTACCACAGCGTCTGCTGCATCAAAAAGGCGGACATCTTCCTGAAAACGGATAGCTTGCCCTTGGCAGGCATTTGTTTTTTCCGACTTGAAAAGTGCAAAAACGCGCTCCGAAAGGTCGGCTGCTTTGTCTGAATCTTTCAAGGTTTTGCGGCGCGGTGAGATTGCCAAAACTGCTTCCATGCGCTCTACCTGATTTTTTGTAAAAATATTCATACAAACATCATGGCTATAATCCATAAAGTTTTCAAACATTTCATCACTTGTACCACAATTATTAGGCTTTGGGTGCGAAGGGCAGCCACTATTCGAGCCTTGATGTGTAGGCGTATCGGCACAATAATCATTGCCACAGTTGGTATCGCCCCAGATGTGAATCAGACCCAAAAAATGCCCAATTTCGTGTGTGGCAGTGCGTCCTAAATTGTTGGGTTCGCCATCTAAAAGTTGAGGGGTGCGTACTTTTAGCACCGAACCGAAGTTGCGATAATTGACCATCACGCCGTCGGTTTGCGCCTGTCCTTCGTTTTCAGATAAGCCTTCCAAGCCCGAAGCGTTGGGAAACTGCCCGAAACCATAGATGCCACGTTGGAAAGATACCGTCCAGATGTTCAGATATTGGTCGGGATTCCAAACGGTTTTGGGTTTTATCTCTGCCTCGAAGCTCGAAGGTGTCCATTGGGTACGACAGGCATTGTAGCGGTGAATCCCTGCCTCTTCCAAAGGGAGTCCGTCGGGGTCAAGGGTTGCGGGTACAAATTCGATGTTGAGAGAAGCGGCTACCGATAAAAATTGGGACGGCGTATTGCGAGCATCACCATTCCTACGGTTGAAATCTTCATTGATGACTTCGATTTGAGAATAGACCTGTTCGCGGCTTATATTGGCTCCGTCGCCCACTTTTTCGCCTGCATGAATGATATGTACAATGACGGGAATACGGATAGTTTCGTCCGTCTGTTCGGTGGTTTTTCCTAATTGTGCCTTTCTAAGGCGTTGATTTTCAATTTGCTCTGCTATTTGGTCTTCAAAAATGCGTCCTTGTGGCTGATGCCTTTGCAGAAGTGGCGACACCTGCTCTGGATTTACCTGACAGCTTCTTTCTATCTGGGCTTGCCCTTCCGAAAGTACGCCCAAAAAGGTTAGGGATAGGAACAGAAAAGAGGGCAAGGGGCGTGCGCTAAGGGCGGTTAGGGGGGCTTTCGTGCCTACAAAGCAGGTAGAAAAGTAGGCAGAAAAGCGGGCAAAAAATGTACGTAGTGGCAACATAAAAGCAGGCTTATTTTTGTGTATATCAGGAGATTAGCCAAGATAGGTATTGGGCAAAGATACAAAATAATCGCTTTCTTATCCAAAAAAAAGCAAGATTAAATTTTGGCTGCACTCGCTTGGCAGACATTTTTCAAAGCCCTTGCTCTATAATTTTTATTTCAGCCTCATCAAGTTCATAAAGTTGGTAAATAAGTCTATCGATTTCTTTTTCCAAATGGCTCACCTCAGCCTCTGAATCGAGGCTTTTCGCTTCCAAAATTTGATTGACAAGGGTTTCGAATGAAATTTTCTCACTATCTTTCAATGCAAAAATAGGGATACGCCCTAAATATTGATAGATAAGCTGATATCCATTGCGAATTTGGGTACAATATTGAGAAATTAAAAACCAACTTATTTTTGAATTAAGATAAGCTAATAAATATTTATCATTAGTAGGTATAAGCCATACGGAATTATTTGTAATGACTTTGTTTTTATCCAAACAAAAGGCAGGTGAAACTTGAAAGGCTTGATACATGATTTTGTCTTGTTCAAAAATTGAGTAGTAATCACAAGCTCGCACTTCCCACCAAAAATCGCCTTTGTCTTGTCTTTTGCGTGCTTTTTCTTCAAAAGGCAATAAGTGATTTGCAATCTCATTGTAAGATTGTGAAAATAATTGCCAAGCCTTTTCTTCATTTTTTGTATTAAACTTTGCTTTTGTCCAGCCTTTGGGAATTAAAATGATATATTTATCATTAAAAGTATGAATATAATTTTTAATGTCCCGACCAGCAGCAAAAGGTCTGATAAGTTCTTTATTCTTTTCATTGTTTGATGTTAATTCGTTTTTAGTTTTTAAATCAATAATAAAAGCCTCATTAAGTCCTGTTAAAATACCTCTATAAACTTGTCCATTTATGTATTCATTTAGGGTAATACTTCTTTTTTGAACTTTTTTCAAAATATCCATCTTTTTGGGGTTACTCAAATGCCAACCGCTTTTTTCAAGTTGTGTTATTGGGATAGAATACTCTGTTTCCTTTACTTTATTGTAAAGTAATTTAAAATTTAAGTTTTCTATTATAGCAACCTTAATGTGAGTATCTTGGCTGTTGTCTTTTTTTATCTGTATAATAGCAGGATAGGCACTTGCTTTTGGAAAGACGGACAAATCTCCAAAGTCTACAATGTTATGTATTTTATAGTTTTTTAAAAATACTCTTAGTTTTTCACCATAGCCTGCTTTTAGCCATTTATTTGCTGTGATAAAAGATAGGTCTGCATTGGTTTTTAAAAGTTTTAATCCTAACTCAAAAAATAGTACATAAATATCGCTAGTATTGTCATATAAAGAATAGTATCTATCCAAAATTTTCAAGTCTGATGCGTAATTTAGTGAGTAGTAGGGCGGATTTCCTATAATAAGGTCAAAACCCATAAAATCGCCATCTTCGTTTAGCACTTCGGGAAACTCAAAACGCCATTCAAAAGCCTGACGGTAGAGCCTACCTGTTTCGCGCTCGGTCAAAATTTGTTCTAATGATGAAATTTGTGCTTCTAAAAGTTTTTTCTTTTTTTCTTTATTTTTTTGCTCTTTTTCAGTTTCTTCTGTAAAACTTTGTTGTGCCATAAGCAACTGCCATTCGCCTTTTAGCTGGTGCAAACGCTTGCGGTCGGGGTCGTTCCTGCTGATTTCTTGGCTAAAATTTTCTTTAATTTGTGAAATTAATTGTTTGAGTTCGCGCTTTTCCTCATAAACGGTGGCTTTTCTATAATTTGCCACAGCCTGCTGATAGGCTTCTATTGTAAGTTTGCTCTTTCGAAGTGCATCTTTTAGGTCGGAATGAAGCTCGAAACGACTCAATAGTGAATTGCCTACTTTAATATTGATGTCTAAATTAGGTAAGATTTCTAATTCTCTTACCCCTCCTTCGGGCTTGTAAAACGTGTGTTTGAGCAATTCTATCCAAAGCCGAAGCCGACAAATCTTAACCGAGTTAGGATTGATATCTACACCAAAAAGACAGTTTTCTATGATATACTTTTTTTCATAAAAAATAGTTTCCTGTACGCGCTGCCGCTCCTCATTGATTTTGCGCTCTCCAAATCTATTTTCTGTGATAAAATATTCAAAAACTTCTCCATCATCGGCATACGTTACGGAAAGTTCGTCATTATCTATCAATAAACGATAAATTCTTAACATTTTTCCCTTTTTATCATATAATAAATTTAAGTCTGATTTTACAACTAAAATTTCATTCAAAACAGAAACTAAAAAATGTCCTGAACCTACCGAAGGGTCGCAAATTCGCAAGTCATTGACTAAGGCATTGGCTTGCTGCCAAGGCACTGACCGCAAATGAGCATCTAAATCGTCAAATGTTTGGCACTGCCAACCAAAATGTGTATTAAATTTTGTAACAACTGCCTTTCGTACCGTTTCACGCGCCATGTACATCGTAATAAAACCGGGCGTAAAAAAAGAGCCTTCCTTGTAGCCATTTATTTTTTCAAAAATTAGACCTAAAACAGAAGCATTGATAAGCCTTTTGCGCTGCGTCTGAATCTCCTCTGTGCCTTCGGCTGCAAAATCATAGGCATCGAGAAACTGCAAAAAATAGGCTAAGGGTAGCGTTTCGCCCTCTTTTCTGATACCTTTTTCATCAACCAAAACTGTGCGCTCATAGTAACGTATCGGCGCACGATTGTTCAGAGCATGAATACTAAGGGTTTGGATTTCGAGTTCAGATATTTCAAAAAGTGAAGAATTTAGATAAGGAATATGCGCAAAAGCCGCACGAAAAAGCGGACGGCGTTCCTCTTCTTTTTTCGCTAATACTTCAAAAAAAAGTTTATAAACTTCGTCGTAATCGGGCAACTTTTCGGCACTCAAAAAGCGAAAAGCCGCACTGCCTTTATTGAAGTTTAGGAGCTGTCCTTCTAAAAGTTTGAGAAAAAGTAGGCGATTGACCCAAGTGAGAGAAAGTTCCAGCGCAACGTGAAAGATTTGCTCTTCGAGTGTAGTACCATATTCCTGTCTTTTTGCCAAAAATTCTACCTTGCGGCTACTTTCCAAAATTTGAATCGTATTTTCCAGAATAGAACCTGCCTCGCGTTTGGCGGCAGGCTTGCGCTTTATCAAATTAAGCCCGCCTTGGCTCACCTCTTCCAAACCCATTACGTGCAAAAGTTCTTCATAAAATCCTCTATCTAATTGATTACTATCATATTGAAATTTTTTAAGTAAATGGTCGGGTGAAAGCAATTTAAAAAGAGCAATGAGCTTTTTTTCGTCTGTTTCCTCTGTAAGTGCCTGCTGATAGTGGCGCAGGTCGAAGTAGGCAACTTTGAGCGAAGCCTCACTACTACTAATAAAAGGTTTAACAATTTCTTGATAAAAAAAGTCAGTTGTTTTATTCGTCTTTTTGCCCGCTTGCCACTGGCGAAAATCCTCTACTAATTCTTTATTTTTATGAAAAACTTGTTCAAAATTTTGTACGTCAAAAATATACCACTCATAAATATTTGTGATGACTACGTGCTTGATGTCGCCATTTTTTTCGTTTTCTCTTTCCCTAAGATAATACAGCACCAATTCGTGTAAGGCTTTGACATTGAGATTGTTAGCACTAATCATTTCGGATTTATTAGTGGGTTTTTTCACTTCAAGCAAAACCTGTGTTGTGTTCCTTATCCAGGCATCTTTTTGGCGCGGATTGCCACTAATGACCAAATCTGTCTTGCCTTTGGTATTAATTTGATATTCGGATTCATAAAAGGTTTTTCGTAAAAAAATTGCTAAAAGATTTTTGACGTGTTCTTCACTTTCTTCTTCATCTACATTAGAAAGCAGGCTAATTAGTTCATTTTTAAAAATATCAAAATCGCCACGAAAGACCTTTCTTTTCAAAAAAGCCTTGTTTAGTGCCTGTTTTGGGGTGAGCATTTCTAATTGTAACGCCATAGTTTTTTGAGAAAAAAAGAGTGGAAAACGTTGTGTAAAGTTACCATTTTTTGCGTACAGACCAAAAAAACAGGGCTTGGATAGCGAAGATTTTAGAAAAAATTAGAAACGATAATAAATAAAAGGATTGTAAGTATTGCCTACCAAAAGGGCAATCGATACCAAAAGTAAAACGTATTGAAGCACAAAGGAAAGTATCCAAAGTGCCTGTTTATTTTCAAACTTTATCTTTCTTTCAAACCATTTATTGAAAAAAGGATAGATAGGCAGGCAGAGTAATAAGGAAATAGCAAGCCAGTAAATATTTTCTTTGATTAAAAAGTTTAACTCTAAACTGCTCAAAGGCTGTAAGGAGATACCAAAAAGTAGCTTGAAAAAGGCTATCAATTTTTCGAAATCGGTAAAATAGAAAATCGCCCAACCCACTACGGCGATAAAAAGTAGATAAAGATGACGTAATAAAGCAGGGATTTTCTCCAATATTTTCAATAAAAACAGCTTTTCTATCGTGATAAGCACGCCAAAATAAAGCCCCCATATTACGAAGTTCCAACTTGCGCCATGCCAAAGACCTGTGAGAAACCAAACGATAAATAAGTTTAGATATTGATTTTTCTTATTTCCGCCCAGCGGAATATACACATAGTCGCGGAAGAAAGAGCCAAGCGAAATATACCACCTGCGCCAAAATTCAGTGGCGGAAGTAGATATGTAAGGATAGCGGAAATTCTCTTGATAGTGAAATCCAAACATGCGCCCTAAGCCGATTGCCATGTCAGAATAACCCGAAAAATCGAAGTAAATTTGTAAGGAAAACATACAAATTCCAAACCATCCTTCGCTGATACTAACTTCGGCTAAACTGCCTTCTAAATACTTGCTTGCAAATTCGCCTGCGGTATTGGCAATAAAAACTTTTTTGAAAAGACCAATACAAAAGCGGTGAATACCCGCACTAAGGTCTATGATGTTAAAACGGCGGTGGTCTATTTCATCGGCTACCTGCTCATAGCGCACAATCGGTCCCGCCACTAATTGCGGATAAAGGCTTACAAAGAGTAAAAATTTTAACCAAGAAGTTTGAACTTTTACCTTGTTTCTGTATAAATCTACGGTGTAAGAAATCGTCTGAAAAGTGTAGAAGGAAATGCCTACGGGTAGGGTAAAATTCGGAACTTTTAAATCGAGTCCAAATAAAAAGTTGATATTTTCATACAAAAAGCCGCTATATTTGAATCCTACCAAAAGACTCAAATTGATGACCAGCGAGGAAATAAGTCCTAATTTTGCCCAAAAAGTACCCCTAAATTTTTCTATCCAAAGTCCGTTTAGGTAATCTACCAACGCCGAAAAAATAAGCAAAATCACCCACACAGGCTCTCCCCACGCATAAAAAACAAGAGAAAAAAGCGTTAGTAGGATATTGCGATAGGTACTATTATTGAATAAATAGTACAGAAGTAAGTTTAACGGCAAAAAAACAGATAAAAAGGTCAGACTTGCAAAGACCATACAAGTAGGTAGGGGTAGAGGATATAAAAGAATGGGGCGAAATTAACAAAAATTTGCGTCTGTGTAGGGCTAAAAAGTCATTTTTTGTAAAAAAGCCTGAATAAGTGCGCTTTCGTAACCCTTGCTTAGGGCGTATTGATACAGTTTTTGCTTTTTTTTCCAGACTTCTTCTTCTTTTAGTTTCCTTTTCTTAGCTTTTAAAAGGTCTAAAAGATTGAGTTTGTATTGGCGAAGGTCTTTGTTTTCCAATCCTTCTGCGATAAGTTGGGCGTTGATGCCTTTTTGTTGTAAGCCTTGTTTAATTTTATAAATGCCCCATTTTTTAAATCTTATTTTCCCTTGTATGTAGGAGGCTACAAATCGTCTTTCATCGAGGTAGTTTTCGGCTTTTAGTGTGGCTATGATTTTCTGAATTTGCTCATATTCAAGGGCTTGGGCTTCTAATTTTTTCCATACTTCTTGTTCGGCGCGTTCTTGATAGGCACAGAAATCTGCCATTTTTAGAAAGTGTGGCTTCAAGTTTTTGTCTAATTCTTCCATTTTTCACTTTTTCAAGGTTGATATTTGCGCTTTAAAAAATCCAAGCCCATTACAAGGTGCGCCCAAAGATTGGGGAAAAAACCAAAATGCTGCCGTAGGATATGGTAGCGTTCTATCAAAGATTCTTTCTTTTTTTGCGAAGAAATGCCACCTGTAAGAAATTCCGCTAAAACGAACCCTATATAGCGCGTCTTGTTTGTTTTTTTCAAAATGCGGATTGCCCAATCTATATCGCCTGCTAAGGTGAAGCGCAAATCATAGAGGGGGGCAAGGGTGCGCCTAACGAGCATGGCTTGATGGCAGATAACCATTCCTTTGCGAAAATCGCGAAAAGAAGCCCGATGGGGCGTATCTTTGTGTAAAGGTTTGTGGCTGCCATCTTTTTGCACAATAACGGCATCACCATAGATAAAGTCTTCATTATCAAAGTCTTTCAAAGCCAAAGCCAAACTTTGAGGCGTTGGAATGAGGTCGCCTGCGTGTAGAAACCAGACAAAATCGCCTGTTGCTAATTGCAGTCCCTTGTTCATGGCATCATATAAATTTTTATCGGGTTCGCTTATCCAGCGGCTAATATGGGCTTCATACTTTTTGATAACTTCGAGGGTAGAGTCGGTAGAATTGCCATCTATGACGAGGTACTCTATGTTCTGATAAGTCTGATTTTTTACACATAAAATCGTCTTTTCCAATAATTCCGCTGCATTTCTTACAACGGTGATGATGCTGATACGAGGCTGCATAGGGCTTGTTTTTTGTCAGAAGGCAAAAATACAGAAAAATTTGACTTTTCGTACCCAAAACACAAGGCAAGACTTCGGATAAGGCACTGCCTTGTCCCTACATTTGCAGTCTGTTTTTTAGGATTTAGTGCGGCTGCCCTTAGATAGTGGTAAGTATATTTTCGCTTTTGGGGCGCAAATAAAAAGCGCGAAGCAGACACTTCGCGCTATAAAGTCATCATTAAAAACACTAAATTTTGATAAAAATTAAACCTTTATACCTTTTAGGCTTTAATCATTTCCTCGTAGGTAAGGAAGGTATCAAAGCCTTTTTGGTTGAAGTAGTCCTTTGTGGTTTGGTAGTCGCGCGGACTTGTCGCCATGACAAAATCGCCGCCCCAAGCACCTAAGGATTTAATTTCGCCCCAATAATCGGCAAAGTAAGTCGTCTTGATGCGCTTCATTTTCAGGCTATTGGCAATGATTTGCTCATGGGCTTCGATAAGGGCATCAAAAGTGGCGAGGTCGGGTGCGACAATCATTTTTTGTGTGATGTCGCTCAACTTTTTTACCAACTGATGCTTATTCTTACCGATTTTCTGATAGTGTGCAATGCCTTCTGCCGAAGACTGTTTTTTACCCAAATAGACAAAATAGATTTGGTCTTTGAAGGGCGGATTGAAGGGGACAGGCATAGATTTAGGCTTTCCTGCGCTACGCTCGTAAAGAATAGGGCTATTGGCTTCGGCACAGGCTACATCATAGCCAGAGCCGCCAAGTGTGTGCGAAAGCAAGTCGAAGGGATTGACTCCTGCCCATTGTGCAATGTTGTGAATCAGGGTAGAGCTGCTGCCCAGCCCCCAGAGGCGAGGAAATTCTAAGAACGTTTCTACTAAGACGTATTCCTTTCCGACCAAAAAATTCGAACCCATTTTGCGTGCTGCTTGCAAGATTTTTTGCAAAATGAGCGATTTTTGAGAAACATAGCCTTCTAAGGCTTGAAAGGTTTCGATGTCGAAACGCGCTTCGAACCAAATTTGTCCGTTGCTATCGTAGCTTTTCCAGTGCAAGACTTTGTGTTCAGAGGGCATGTAGGTTACGTTGAGCAGTTGCCCGCGTCTTGTGGGAAGTGCTAAGGCGAGCGCACCGTCTAAGACGTAGTATTCGCCACTGATAAGCAGTTTGCCGTTGCCGTGAAAATGATGCATAAGGAGAGGAGGTAAGTGGAGGAATACCCAAGTCGATACCATTTGGGGTTTGTACCGACCTGATACTGATGCTAATAGATAGGTGTTGTTGCAACGATAAAAATCTTAAATGCACCCCACCCCAAACCCCGCCCCCATAGGGCGGGGCTTTGATGCGGTATCATTTTTTTGCATTTATGCAAAAAAATGATTTGATTTTCGAACCCTCCCCTATGGGGGGAGGGCAGGGTGCAGTAATGTTAAGTTCTGTAAAAAGCCTTGTTTTGTCAAATTTGACACAAAATAAAATTTGGGCTGAACCCTTTTTTAGGTCTGAAAGCCCTTTTTTATTCCAATCTCACTACGGACAAGGCAATGCCTTGTCCCTACATTTGAACCTGTTTTTTAGAATTTAACATCACTGCCCCATAGGGCGGGGCTTTGATGCGGTATCATTTTTTTGCATTTATGCAAAAAAATGATTTGATTTTCGAACCCTCCCCTATGGGGGGAGGGCAGGGTGGGGGTTCAGGAGGCTTGTGCAAAGCGCAAAACCCCGTTTTCTGACCTTCTGACCGTTGTAACAACGCTAAATAGATAGAGAAAAGGTACGCAAAATGCTTATTCTGCAATGTATTTGTCTTGTCGAATTTGCTCCATCAGTTCGCGCACAGCGTTGAAAGAAACAACGTTGGTCTTGAAGTGTTCTACTGCCACTTTGATTTCCTCGTCGTTGGCTTCAAAAGTACGCAGGATATTGAGCAGGTGCATCTTCATGTGTCCTTTCTGAATACCCGTAGTGGTGAGCGATTTGACGGCGGCAAAGTTTTGTGCCAAGCCCACTGTGGCAGCTATCTGCATCAGTTTTTGTGCAGACGGATTGCCCAGCATGTCGAGCGATTTTTTCGCTAAGGGGTGCAAAGCCGTTAGCCCCCCTACCGTACCTACTGCCATAGGAATATCTATCCAAAACTTAAAGATGCCGTTTTCTATGCTACAATCCGTCAGGGAGGTGTAGCGTCCATGGCGGGCAGCGTAGGCATGTCCGCAGGCTTCCACCGCCCTAAAATCGTTTCCTGTGGCTAAGATAATGGCATCGATGCCGTTGAAGATGCCTTTATTATGCGTAGTGGCACGAAAAACGTCGTTTTTGGCAATTTCCACTGCCGTCTTGAATTTGAAGGCAAAAGTTTGGGGCGACATGCCCTCTATTTCGGTAAGGGCTTCAATAGGCGATTCTACCCATACGCGCACCAAGCAATCAGGCGTGTAGTTTGAAAGAATACACATCACTATCGTAACGTCGCGCTCGCTATCGTCAAACATTGCATTGGCAGTTATCCAATTTTGTAGCGTTTTGGCAAACTGTTCCAAACAAGAGTTGATGAAGTTTGCACCCATCGAGTCGCAGGTGTCAAAGGTAGCCTTGATTTGGTAGTAGTCGGGCAACACGTGGCGCATATCTACCAGCTCTAAATCCAAAATACCCCCTCCGCGCTTGCGCATGTTTTGGGTTAGGGCGGCGGCTTGGTCTAAAAGGGCTTCTTTGAGTTCGTCGAAGACGCAATAGAGTTTGTTGTATTCGCCCTTCCAAAGAAAATGCACCTGCCCTACTTTTTTGACATCTATCACTTGGGCTTTGAAGCCGCCACGACTTTGCCAATATTTTGCCGCCTTGCCTGCGGCAGCGACGACCGAACTTTCCTCTATCACCATTGGCACACAGAGCAATTCGCCATTGAGCAGTAGGTTGGGAATCACCCCAAAGGGCATGTAAAAATTAGTCAGCGTATTTTCGCTAAACTCATCAAAAAGTTTCTGCATGTCAGGGTCTTGATGCCAAAAAGACTTCCATTCGGCTTCGGTTTGGGCGGGGTTGTCGGCAAATTGGCGCAAAACCCAGCGCATTTTCTCTTCTTTGCTCAATTTTGAAAAGCCAGAGATGATTTCCATATCGTTATTTTTTATGTGGGTGCTAAAAGGTCTGAAAGTCGTTTGAGGGCGGCTTTTAGAGCTTTCAAAAAAAATTGAAAGTTTTGAAAGTAAGCGTCGAAAATCGTGCGAAATTACTATTTTTTATCTGATTCTCAAAAACTTATTGGCTACGGTTAGTCCTTCTATTTGGCTTTGCGCAAAAAGTTCTAATTCTTCATAACTTTTTTGTGCATATTTGAGAAAAGCGGAGGCTTGTCCGTAAAGGGCAGGCAGTTTGGCTTTTTTTATCAAATAGAAACCATCTAAAAAGTTTTGGATACCGCCTGAAATGATAATTTGTTGGCAGCGCATTTTTTCGCCCAATTCTTCTTTGATTTGGTTGGTAAAATCTACCATCTCCTCGGCAGTATGTCCTACCTGTGCTAAGGCTTGTAGGGCATCGCGCCTTTGGCTTTCGCTACGTAGCAGTTCTAAAAGGGCAAAGTTTGTTCCGCCCGAAGCGGCAAATTCTACCGCCACTAAGGGCAGTTGGAAGAGTTCGTAAAGGCTATGATAGCCGAAGCCTTGCCCTACTTCCTTGACTATCAGGGGCAAATTGGGCATCTGGTCTAAAAGGCGCAAGATAGTTTCCAAAGGGGCTTGCTCAAATCTATCGCCTTCGGGTTGTAGCCATTCCTGCATGGGGTTGATGTGTAGGATAAGCCCGTCGGCGGCGAGTTTTTCGATAAGATTTTGAATCAGATAGACTTTTTTCTCTTTTATCAAAAGTTCTACCTGTGCAATGCCCAAGTTGGCATAAAGTGGCTGTTCGCCTATCCATTTGCGCACATCAAAATCGGCTAAATAGGTGTTGTCGGTCAATAGGGCGCGACACGAACCCAAGCCCATGCCCAGTCCCTGTGCTTGTGAAAGGCGTGCCAAGTTCTGATTGATGTGTTTTGCCCAAAGCGTGCCACCTGTCATGCTCGAAATCCAGATAGGATAACGCAGGGTCTTGTTGTGCAAAGATACGGGGAGGGTTTCTCCTGCCTGTGGGTGAGCCGTCAGGAGAGGTTCGTAATAAAATCGCGTGTCTGTTTGGCGCACCTGTGAGCGAAAAGCCAACTCGATGTGGTCTTTTTTCCGACTTTCCGCCGTAGGGTCGTGGTCTTCAAAATGGGGAACTGTCTTCGAAGTAGGCGCAGGGGGAGGCGTTTGGCGTTCCAAGGGCTATTAGGCTTAGGGTTGCAATTTAAAATACCTATAAAATCTCAAATTTAGGATTTTGTTTGAAAAAAATAGACTTTGCGGCTTAAAAAATTGAACAAGCGCGGCTATCTACATCTTAAAAATCCTTGAATCGCAACGCATAGAGAAATAAATAGCTTTTTGAAAGCGTTTATGTTTTGTCCTTTGCAGCCTTCAAAGGTCGTTAGTTTCACTTTTACTATGAAAATATGCGTCGTATATTGCTATCTTTTTTCTTTGCACTTTTTTTGTGTGCGGCAAGTTTTGAGTCTGTTCAGGCACAACGCCCTGTGGAGGTGAAAGTCCCTACTTTTGAGGAATTTCTGGCGGCGCATTATGGCAAGGAAAGTAAAAAAATGAAATTTGCGCCCAAAAAAATGCCTGCTATTCAAGGCGACACCCTGCGCGATTTTGCCTACTTCGAGCAAGCCGCCGAAGGGCTTTTGGTGCGAATGGGCAGATGGCAATTTAAAAACAAACAGTTTTTTTTCGCCCTCCAAACGCAGCAGGACGGCATTTTTTCCGACCTCACACTTTTGAAGATAGTGCAAGACCAAACACAAGATATTTCTACTTGGCTTCTGCCCGATTTGAAGAAAGATGCGCATTTTGCCACTTATTTGCAGCAGCAAACGCAATATTTGGAATTGCGGTTTATAGACAAAGATTTGAAAGTCAAGTGGAAAAAAGAGGAGGCACTGCCCGATTTCTGGATTTTTTTGATAGACGACGAGCAGGAAAAAGAGCAGTGTGTAGGCAGCCTGCATTTCGAAGGCAATCGCTTTATCGCCAAGCCTTTGGAATGAAATACTGAAAAAAACGCTTATCCTTACTTTTGTGGGCTTATTTTTCGCTCTTGGTAGAAAAGAATTTGGAAGCTATCGAAAAAAAGAGAAAAAAATCGTTTTTTCGCTTGATTTTGACTAACTTTGAAAGGTCTGGGCGTGTTATCGTTTCCAGATTTACCCCAAGAATTATGATACAAAATCGGAAGGCTACACAAAAAAGTTTCTATTTATTTTTGATAAACTTGGCGGCGATAGGTTTCTTCTTCGGAAAAGTTGGGGCGCAAGATGCCCTCCTAAAACTTACCAATCCCAACAAGATGTATATCGTAGGCAAAAATTTTGAAGTTTTTGCTGATAGCTCACGTATGTTTTCGCTGCAAGAGGTTTTGAATTTGTATGAAAAAGAGCCACAAAAATTTGTAAAAAGCAATCAGAATATTCCCAATTTTGGCTATTCTAACGCCAATTTTTGGCTTCGCTGTGAAATTAGCACCACCGACGACGAGCAAATTTGGTTTCTAAACATGACCAAATCCAATACCGATACCATGTTCGTCTATGAATTTATGGACGATTCGCTTATCAAGATGCACAAAACGGGCAGCCTTTTTCCCTTCGAGCAGCGTCCGATTCCGTATCGCAACTTTGTAGTGCCTTTGCACCTAAAAAAAGACAAAATCACGACTTTATACCTCTTTTTTGCAGGCTCTACCTCAAAGCAATTTCCGATGCGCGTGATGTCGGAAAATCTTTTTTTAAGCGTAACACAAAAGAGTGATGCTTTTTTTCTCCTTATCTGCGGAATATTATTTGGTCTGACCCTCTACAATGCCTTTCTCTATGTGTCCATTCGCGAGGTTTCCTATCTGCTCTATGTTTTTTATATGTTCTTCTTAGGGCTTTCCATTTTTACTTTCAATGGGCTTTTTTTCCAATACATCACGCCCAACATTCCTACGATTGCCAAAATTGCCTCTAATAGTTTGGTTTCGATAACGACGCTGTTCGGGCTTGCCTTTGCGGTAAATTTTCTGAAAACCAAAACGCTTTTTCCCCTTGTCTATAAAATAAGTTGGCTTTTGGGGGTGCTTATTTCCATCAATTTCGCCTTTGTGGTGAGTAGCATTTGGCTTGATGCGGAAGTTTTTTTGCTTTCCGCACGCACTACGGGGATTGTCGCTTTTAGTTTTGCCGTATTCGCGCTTCTTTTGGGTGTGATTTCGCTATGGAAAAAATTGCGCTCGGCGCGTTTTTATGTCTTGGCGTGGAGTCTGCTTTTGGTAGGGGTCATTATGGCAGCCCTCAAACAGGCAGGAATTGTCGATGAAAATGCCATTACGGAATATTCTTTCCAAATCGGGGCAGTATTTGAAGCCTTAGCCCTTTCGCTGGGTTTGGCAGATAAAATCAACATCGAGCGAGCCAAAAGAAATAAGGCACAAACAGAATCTATTGCGCTTTTAGAAGAAAACAGAAAAATTATACAAGAGCAAAACGAAATTTTAGAACAAAAAGTAGAAGAACGCACTACCGAACTCAATCAGGCGTTGCAGGTGGTACAAAAACAAAACTACGAACTCGAAACCATCAACACCCACATTCAGGATAGCATCAGATACGCCAAAAGGATTCAGACCGCCATCATGCCTACCGAAAAGGCAATTATCGAGCGTTTTGGAGGGCAGGCTTTTGTCCTTTTCGAACCCAAAGACATCGTTTCGGGCGATTTTTATTGGACAATCACGCAAAACGGACTCACCTACCTTGCCGTAGGCGATTGCACAGGGCATGGCGTTTCGGGTGCGATGCTCACCATGATAGGCGAAAACGTATTGACGCAGTTAGTCTTAGAAAATCAACTCACCGACCCTGCCGAAATTTTGCAGGAACTACACAATAGTGTTTATACACTTTTGAAACAAGACGAAAATCCGAATGTAAAAGACGGCATGGAGGTAGGCGTTTGTGTCATTGATTTTGCCAAACAGTGCCTACATTTTGCAGGGGCAAAACAGCCTTTGGTCTATTTTCAGCGTGGCGAAATGCAAATCATCAAAGGCGACAAAAGACCTATCGGAGGCAAACTTTTCAAAGACGAGGAGGAGCGCAGTTTCACCACTCACTTTTTAGACATCGACCTGCCGACCCGATTCTATCTCTATTCCGACGGCTATCAAGACCAAATTGGCGGCGAGGAAGGGCGCAAGTTTATGTCGCAAAACTTCAAAAAGTTATTGGTAGAATCGCACCCCCAAACCTTCGAGGCACAAAAACAAATGATTTTCCAAACACTCAAAGAGTGGCAAGGTAACTATAAACAAATAGACGACATTACCGTCTTGGGTTTTGGTATGAAAGGAAAGATGCAGTTTGTTTTGTAAAATTTATTTTTTTATATCCATCAGTAGGGACAAGGTATTGCCTTTGTCCTCTGATGTAGCGCGAAGTTCCCGCTTCGCAGGTTTGAATAGGACGTTAAGTTGAAACTTCGCCTGCCGTTGTTTGTGTCCCCACAAATGACAAGCTGCCGTTGTTTGTGTCCCTGCAAACGACAAGTTTCGTTGCCATTGCGTAACATTTGTTCGCCTGCCGTTGTTTGTGTCCCCACAAATGACAAGTTTCGTTGCCATTGCGTAACATTTGTTCCTAAAATCTTGAAGGGTGCGGTCTAATTTTGTGGTTGTCAAGTTTGATGTATGCTTTTTCAAAACCCAAATTAGACCCAACAAAAAAAATGGAAACCCCTTCTTTTTCACCCAAAGATGACCTCGAACACGATTTAGAAGTCAAGAAAATGGTAGTGGCGGTAGTGCCGCTCTTGCTTGCAGGTACGGTGGCATTGGTTGTTTTTTTGGCTGCCTTGCCCATTTTATACTACTTTACAAGCGATTTAAACAAGACTTTTACAACCTACGCCCAAACAAACCCTACTGTGGCGGCAAATGCTGCCGCTCATGCTTCCACACAAGGGGGCTTTTGGCAAGCACCAGAATTAAGCACTGCCGCTCCCGATTTGAAAGCCCAAATAGAATATGGGCGCGATTTGATTGTGCATACGGCAAAGTATTTAGGTCCCAAAGGTTCGGTTTTGCAAATCAGCAATGGCATGAATTGCCAAAATTGCCATTTAGACGCAGGTACGAAAATTTTTGGCAACAATTACAGCTCTGTGGCAGCTTTGTATCCCAAATTTAGAGAGCGAAGCAATAGCGAAGAAACGATAGAAAAGCGTGTCAATGACTGTTTTGAGCGCAGTTTGAATGGCAAACCTTTGGCAGAGGAAAGCAAAGAGATGCAGGCGATTAAAGCCTATTTACTTTTTTTGGGTTCGAATGTAGAAAAGGGCAAGGAGGCAAAAGGTGCGGGTTTGAAGGAGATTGCCCTTCTCGACCGCCCTGCCGACCCCATCAAAGGAAAGGAAATTTATGTGGCTAAATGTCAAAGTTGTCATCAAGCCAATGGCGAAGGCTTGCTTAATCCCGACGGTGTGGAATACGCCTTCCCGCCGCTTTGGGGCAAAAATAGCTACAATGATGCCGCAGGGCTTTATCGCCTTTCCAATTTTGCCAAATATGTCAAGTTCAATATGCCGCTGGGCGTGAGCTATCAAAATCCTATCCTCACCGACGAAGAGGCTTGGGACGTAGCCGCCTTTGTCAATTCGCAGCCACACCCTCACAAAGAAACGCCTAATGATTTTCCCAACTTGGCTTTCAAACCTTTTGACGCACCCTTTGCCCCTTATGCAGATAATTTTTCCGAAGCGCAGCACAAATATGGTGCATATCAGGAAATTATCAAGGCACAAAAAGAATTGCAGCAGCAAAAGAAATAGAATTTAGCCTTTCAATCAATTTAAAAATTCAAATCAGACCCAAACGGCATGCCTACTTTGTTTTACCCCAAAAACATTTTTTTTCCACTCTTTTTTCTTTTTCTAAGCCTAAGTGCAAAAGCGCAACAGGATTCGAGCCGCTTAGAAAAGCCTGACCCTCATTTTCCTTTTGCCGCACAGAGCTATGAAAAGCCTACTTATTGCGATACTTTGGAGGAAAAGACGCTGCAAAACGCGCTCAAAAAAGGGCATTTTGAAGTAAAATTTAGAAACTTTTTTATGGCAACCTTCAATCAGGGCGACCTGCTCGATTCCTACGCCAACGGCATCGGGGCGGGTATGCACTACAAAAGTCGCCACTGGCATGGCTTTCATGTAGGCGCAGGGGGCTTTTTCATTTTCAATCTCTTTTCGAGCGACATGCAGGCGCGTGAAGAACAGGCAGGTGGTATGCCTAATCGCTATGAAATTGGGCTTTTTGACATAGAAAATCCGCAAAACAAGACCGATTTAGACCGTTTAGAAGAACTTTATGTAGCCTACGACTACAAATCTTTTTCGGCACAGGTGGGCAGATTGGTCTTGAATACGCCCTACATCAACCCCCAAGACGGACGCATGCGCCCTACCATTCAAGAAGGCGTGCTTTTTAAATTTGCACCTGTCAAGCTCAAATTAGAACTCGAAGTGGCATATCTTTGGGGACTTTCGCCGCGCAGTACCGTAAAATTTGCACACGTTGGGCATACAATAGGGCTGTATCCACAAGGCGTGCGCACCGACGGCAAGCGCAACGATTATTTTGAGCATCAGCACTCGAAGGGTATCTTTTATGGCGATTTGCAGTACAGACCGCTCAAAGGCTTGGAATTGCGTCTTTTTAATCAGTATGTAGAAAACATCTTCAATACGGCTCTTTTGCAGGTAGAATATTTGCCCAAAAAGAAAAATAGCCCTACGCCTATTTTTGGCTTTCAATATCATTTGCAAAACAAAGTAGGGCAGGGTGGCAATCAAAACCCTGAATTAGCCTATTACGAAGGGCAAAAAAAGGCACAGGTTTTTAGTGGCAGAATCGGTCTGGCATATCAAAATCATACCCTAACTTTTAACTATTCGCGCATCACCAAAGACGGACGCTTTCTTGCGCCGCGTGAATGGGGGCGCGACCCTTTTTATACCTTCCTGCCGCGTGAGCGCAACGAGGGTTTGGGCGACGTGCAGGCGGCTACGGTCAATTATCGCTCGATTTGGTGGAACAAAAAGTTTATTTTTTCGGTAGGATATGGCTATTACCAACTGCCCGATGTGCGCAACTTTCGCCTCAATAAATACGGCATGCCTTCCTACCATCAATTTAATTTAGACCTTCGCTATAAATTCCACAAATTCTTACAAGGGCTTGAATCACAACTTCTTATCGTACATAAAAGCAGGGCAGGCGAAACGTATCAGGATTTGAGATTTGTGTTTAATAAAGTCAATATGACCAATTTTAATTTTGTGCTAAACTATCATTTTGGCAGGTAAGACGCTCGTCCTTGTAGGGATAGTTATGAGGTTCAAACCCTAAGGGTCTTCAAGACCCTTAGGGTTTAACGCTTTCAAATCTGAAAAGGCAAGATTTGCCACAAAACTCGACCTTATGCCCCTTTGCGTTTTACATTGCATCGGTTTTGGGGTCAAAAGTTTTGTGGGTTGCCTTTTTTTTTGCAATTTTGTGGTGGAAAAGCAGGGCTTCTCTTTATTTTGCTTTTGGTGGGCTATCTGCCAAAGAGAGGCGCATTACTTTTCGCTTTTCCCTCATCTTTACCCAATTACACACGCAATTTCACACACGCCTATATGCCTACACCCTTAGAACTCGCCCTACAATCGGAATCTGACAACGGCATGGTCTTCAATCGTTATGAATATAGTAATGATACCTTGCTGCATCTCTATAAAGCCCTTCTCAAACCGCGTCTTATCGAAGAGCGCATGCTGATTGCCTTGCGTCAGGGTAAAATTAGCAAGTGGTTTTCGGGAATGGGACAGGAAGCGATTTCTGTCGGCATTGCAGAGGCTATCGGCAGAGATGAGTACCTATTTCCTTTGCACCGCAACTTAGGACTTTTTACCTCGCGTGGTTTGCATTTAGAAAAACTTTTCGCCCAATTTCAGGGCAAAAAAGAGGGTTTTACCAAAGGCAGAGACCGTTCCTTTCACTTTGGTACAAATGACCATCATATCGTAGGTATGATTTCGCATTTAGGTCCCCAACTTTCGCTTGCCAATGGCATTGCCTTAGCTGATATTTTAGAAAAAAGACCGCGCATTACGGTTGCTTTTACAGGCGACGGCGGCACTTCCGAAGGCGAATTTCATGAGGCTCTGAATGTGGCAGCGGTTTGGAATCTGCCTGTAATTTTTGTGGTAGAAAACAATGGATACGGACTTTCTACGCCAAGCCGCGAGCAGTTTGCCTGCAAGCAGTTTATAGATAAGGGAATTGGCTATGGCATGCGCACCATGCAGGTAGATGGCAACAACATTTTGGAGGTCTATCACGCCGTCCGCACCTTAGCCGAAGAGATGCGCGAAACGCCGCAACCTATTCTTTTTGAGGCACTTACCTTCCGCATGCGTGGGCATGAGGAGGCTTCGGGTACAAAATATGTTCCCCAAGAGCTTTTCGAGGAGTGGAAAAAGAAAGACCCCCTCGAAAACTACGAAAACTATCTTTTGGCAGAAGGAATCCTGACCCAAGCGCAGGTAGAGCAAATTCGCCAAGAGATGCAAGAGGAAATTTATCAGGCTTTGGAACGCGCTTTGGCACAGCCCAAGATAGAGCCGAGCAGCGAGGAAGAAATCGCCGACATGTACGCCCCTTATGAGCAGGAATTGATTGCGCCTATCAGCAATCAGACCAGCAAGAAGCGTTTTGTAGATGCCATTTCCGAAGCCCTAAGACAGAGCATGGAACGCTACCCCAATTTGGTTTTGATGGGGCAGGATATTGCCGAGTATGGCGGCGTTTTCAAAATTACAGACGGTTTTGTAGATAAATTTGGCAGAGAGCGCGTCCGCAATACGCCCCTTTGCGAATCGGCAATTATCGGAGCAGGATTAGGGCTTTCTATCAAAGGCTGGAAGGCGATGGTAGAAATGCAGTTTGCCGACTTTGTTACCTGTGGTTTTAATCAGATTGTCAATAATTTGGCAAAACTCCACTACCGCTGGGGACAAAATGCCGACGTGGTGGTGCGCATGCCGACAGGTGCAGGCGTGGCAGCGGGACCTTTTCACTCTCAATCGAATGAAGCGTGGTTTTTCCATACGCCCGGTTTGAAGGTAGTCTATCCTTCTTCGCCCTATGATGCCAAAGGGTTGCTCAATGCAGCGATTGAAGACCCAAATCCTATCATCTTTTTCGAACACAAGGCACTCTACCGCGCCATTTCCGAAGAGGTGCATGACGATTATTATACCCTACAAATCGGAAAGGCAAATTTTGTAACCGAAGGCGAAGATGTTTCTATCATCACTTACGGCATGGGCGTGCATTGGGCAAAAAAGGCAGTGGAAGAATTAGGCATTTCGGCAGATATTGTGGATTTGCGCACGCTTTTGCCTTGGGATACGCAGGCAGTTAGCGAATCGGTCAAGAAGACAGGCAAGGCAATTATTCTGCACGAAGATACCCTTACGGGCGGTATCGGCGGCGAAATTGCGGCTTGGATAGCAGAAAATCTTTTCCAATACCTCGACGCGCCTGTCATGCGTGAGGGAAGTTTAGATACGGCTGTGCCTTTTGCCCCTGAATTAGAGAAAAACTTTCTACCCGAAAGCCGTTTTAAGGCGAAATTAGAAAAACTCTTGGCGTTTTAGTGCTGATTCTGTGGGTGTTGCATAGGCGGTATTGTGAAATAGCAAGGACAAGGCAGCCCCTTGTCCTTGCTTCATGTTAGGGTTTTGTCAGATTTTTGAACCTATTTGCGCCCAACTGTGTTTGTCTTTCAAACTATAACCTTCAAACCTTTCACCTCTTTTCCACTTCATAGCACGATACAATGATTTACCCCGATAATATAGAACCCAAGTTAGGTTTCGATAAAATAAGGACGCTTTTAAAGGAAGAATGTCAAGGCACAATGGGCAGAGAGTTGGTCGCTCAAATGTCTTTTTCTACCGACTATGTCGAAATTGCCAAAAGTACAGAGGAAACGGCAGAGTTTGTCAAATTGATTACTTTAAATGAGAATCCGCCCGAAGGCTACTACCTCGATGTATCGGCATATTTGCAGAAAGCCGCGATAGAAAACAATTTCCTAACCGAAGCGGAATTTGCCGACCTAAAAAACTCACTTACTACCCTTTACCAAACGGTGCGCCTTATCAAGCGGCAGCCCCAAGAGGAATTTCCGCGCTTGCGTGCTTTGTGTGCCGAAGTGGAAGTGCCGTATCAAATTTTGGAGGCACTGGCGCGTGTGATAGACGACCAAGGCAGGCTTAGAAGCAATGCCTCGCCCGAATTACAGAAAATCAGGCAGGAGATTATCCGCACACAAGCCTTTTTGCGAAAGCGCATCGAGCAGATTTTGAAAAATGCAAAAAGTCAGGATTATACCAAAGATGATGTAGAAATTACGCTGCGCGAAGGGCGAATGGTCATTCCCGTCAAGACAGAATATAGAAAACAGGTAAAGGGGATTATTCACGATTCCTCCGCCACTGGGCAGACCGTTTTTATCGAACCCGAAGAAATTATAGACCTCAATAACGACATCAAACAGCTCACCAATCAGGAAAAGCGTGAGATTATTCGGATTCTAACGGCTCTGACCAACGAAATCCGCCCTTATTTGGGCGTGCTTACCCATGCGTATTCTTTTTTGGCACACATAGATTTTGTACGGGCAAAGGCGCGATTAGCGGTCAAGATGCAGGCTTTAAATCCACATTTCGAAAATCGTCCGCTTATCAAATGGCACAAAGCCTATCACCCCTTGTTACTTTTATCTTACCAGAAGCAAAACAAGGCGGTTGTGCCACACACCATTACCCTCGATGGACACAAACGCATCTTGCTTATTTCAGGTCCTAATGCAGGTGGAAAATCCGTTACTTTGAAGATGACAGGTTTGGTGCAATATATGTATCAGTGCGGTTTGCTTGTGCCAATGGAGGAAGGCTCGCGCATGGGTATTTTCCAAGATATTTTTGTAGATATTGGTGATGAGCAGTCGTTGGAAAACGATTTGAGTACCTATTCTTCGCATCTGACCAATATGAAAAAGTTGCTCTTTTTTGGCAAAAAATCGTCTTTGTGTCTAATAGATGAGTTTGGCACAGGCACAGAACCACAAATCGGGGCAGCCATTGCAGAGGCGATTTTGGAGCAATTAGAAAAGCAGCGTGTCTTTGCCGTCATCACGACTCACTATGCCAATCTCAAACTTATGGCGGAGCGTTTGCCTACGATTGTCAATGGGGCAATGCGTTTTGATGTGGAAAATATGGAGCCGCTTTTCCAACTCGAAATGGGCAAACCGGGTAGTTCTTTTGCCTTAGAGATTGCCAAAAAAATAGGCTTACCCAAAGATGTCTTGCAAAATGCCGCTTCTAAGGTTGGAAATGAGCAGGTAGAAATGGAAAAACTCTTGCGCAGTTTGGAAAAGCAAAATTCGCGCTTGATGCACCAAAATCAGGAAGCCCAAAATAAGCACCGTTTGTACGAAAAATTGGTCAAAGAGTATGAAAAGGCGAAACTCGATTTGGACACAAACCGCAAAAAGATGCTCAACGAAGCCAAGCAAGAAGCCAAGCTATTGCTCAAACAAGCCAATCAGAAAATAGAAGAAACCATCAGACTTATCAAAGAAGGGCAGGCAGAAAAAGAAATCACCAAACTTTTGAGAAAAGAATTGGCACAGTTTCAAGACCAGACCCTGCGCGAAGAGGAAGTAGAGCTACCCCTCGAAACGCCAACAGAAGACGATACCATAGAGGGCGAAATCGGCGTAGGCGATTGGGTGCGCTTGCAGGGGCAGAGTTCGGCAGGCGAGGTCATCGAGCTACGTGGAAAAGATGCCGTTGTGCAGGTGGGCGTTCTCAAAACGACGGTAGCCCTCAAAAAACTCCTCAAAGTCAATAAAAAAGCCTACGTCAATACTACTGCTACGCCTATCCGAACCAATATCGGCTCTAATCTGCACGAGCGCGTCCTGCACTTTTCCCCCGAATTAGACCTAAGAGGCAAGCGTGCCGAAGAAGCCCAAGCTGAAGTAGAAGCCTTTTTAGATGAAGCCCTGATGCTCAATCAGAAGCACCTGCGCATCTTGCATGGCAAAGGAAATGGCGTTTTGAGGCAGGTAGTACGCGACACGCTACGCCAATACAAGGAAATTCGCGACATGAAAGACGAACACGCCGATAGAGGCGGAGCGGGCATTACCTTAGTAGAACTCTAAAAAATAAAAATCCTTGCTCTTTCGGATAGTGGTGTTAAGTTCTAAAAGTTGTTTGTTCGTGTAGGGACAAGGCATTACCTTGTCCTACCTCAAATTAAAGTAAAAAAAGCGTTTTCAGGCTCAAAATTGGGTCTAAACCAAATTTTATTTCGTATCAAATCTAAAAATACGACGCTTTTTTCAGAACTTAACGCCATCGAGGTTGGGATTGGGAACTTGATGGGAGTTTTCTGTTTTCCGAGCAAAATTGCCTCTGCCGCTTTTTTTTACGCTCTCCCTTTTGATTTTTACCTATTTATTTATACTTTTGACCCCGACTAATAGGGGCTTTACCGAAACCTGTTATTTTTTGAGTAGGAAAAAAGGTAAAAAGTCCCAATTTTTGTAAAATCAAAACCGTTTGAAAGGAACAAGAGGTTCTTTTGTGTGGCAACAACGTCGGTAAAGGCGATACAAAGGCGCACGTCAGGCGATTTGTACGAAGAAGAAACCGCACTACCTTATCGGGATTTTTGGAAAGCACCTGCTTTTTATTTTTAGGAATACTATCCTATCTAACCAAAAGAAATTCGCTCAAAAGCCTAAAAAATAGCACTTTCTACCTTGGCAGAACCGCCTTTTGTCTATTTTTTAGCGTTTTTTTGGAAAAAAAGCCCCAAAGGTTTGCACGTTTCAAATCTTTATTGCAAATTTAACCCTCGATTGTTAGAGTTGGAAAGAAAGGCTCTTTTGCAGAATCAAAACGCGCTCTTTTTCAAACGCCCCACAAGGCGAAGGAAAAAAGCCCAAAACTCGAAAAAAAATAATTCCGCAAACTCCTTAATTTCAGGCACTAACAAAGCGCAAACGTTAAAAACGCATTTTATTTCGACAAATATTAGCCTAAAAATTTGCATCTATGCAAAAAAATCCTAATATTTGACCTTACAAACGAAACCTTAAATCTTTTATATTCATTTAATCTCTCATTCAAAAAAACGCTAAACAATGGCTCATCAAAAAGAATCTGGTCTTCAGAAGTTTTATCGCGTAATCGTTCCCAAAGCGACAAGTTTGGGTGCTGCAATCGTTGTACTCGGTGCGTGTTTTAAAATTATGCACTGGCCTGGCGCAGGTGTGATGCTTACCGTAGGTTTGATTACAGAGTCTGTTATCTTCCTTATGGGTGTGTTCGAGCCTGCTCAACCGCCTGCTGCTCACTATGAGTGGGAGCGTGTTTATCCTGAATTGGCAGAGCAAGCGGCTGCTGCAAAGAAGCCTATCAAAGGTAGCGACGGCAAAGAAGTAGCTGCCGTAGCAGGTCTTGACAAGATGTTGGCAGAAGCGAATCTTAGCGCAGATGCTTTCAAAAAATTCGGACAAGGTATCCAGTCTTTAAACGACACTGCCTCACGCATGAAAGACATCTCTGAAGCCGTTACTGCCACAAACCAATATGCAGGTAGCGTAAAACAGGCTTCTCAATCGCTTTCAAGCCTAAACGAAGCCTACTCTAAAACAGTAGCCTCTATGGGCGCAATGGCAGATGCTGCAAAAGAAGCAAAGGAATATCACACCCAAGTTCAAGCCATTACTAAAAACTTAGCAGGTTTGAATGCAGTGTATGAAATGGAATTGAAAGATGCCAATAGCCACTTAAAGGCGATGAATAAGTTTTATTCTAACCTTACTGCGGCAATGGAAAACATGGCAGACGCAAGCAAGGAATCACAACTCTTCAAAGAGCAAATGACCAAGCTTACTTCAAACCTTACTACTTTGAACAAGGTCTACGGCAATATGCTTACCGCTATGAAAGGCTAAGTTGCATACCCGTTTTTTCTTTCCTTATTCTCTCTTTATTTTTGACATTCACTCTCAAAACACAATTCCAATATGGCTGGAGGCGGTAAAGAAACCCCAAGGCAGCGAATGGTGGGTATGATGTATCTCGTACTCACCGCCCTTCTCGCCTTGCAGGTGCAAAATACGGTTCTTGAAAAGTTCTATTTTATTGATGCCAGTTTGCGCGAAGCTCGCGATGTAGCGCGTCGTACTAACGGTCTAACCGTTAAGTCGATGAACGAAGTCGTTAATAGCGAAAATGGTAATCCAAAAGATATGATTTGGGTTAAGAAAGCCCAAGAAGTACAGGCTGCTACCTCTGAAATGTTAGCAGAGTTCGCGACAATTCGTGAAACTTTGATTAAGGAGTCTGGTGGTCGTTTAGAAGACGACACTACACAATATGCTGATGCAAAAGGCTATGACAACGTCAATCGTATCATGTTGGGTGAAGGCGACGGCGGTACAGGTATCGCTTACGGCTTAGATGCCAAAATGAACGCTTTTGGCGAAAAAGTTGCCAAAATTGATACCACAGTTGCAAACGCTATCAAACATAACCTTCCCCTTGCTAAAAAGAAAGAGGAAGACCCTATGTTTGCTACAAATCCCAAATATGATGGTATGGATTGGCAGCGCATCAATTTCCAAAATACACCTTTGGTAGCTTCTTTGGCGGTATTAAGCCAAATGGAAAACCAAGTGGCGAAAGTGGAAACAGACGCTATCAAAGCCCTACAAAATAAAATTGGTGGCTTTGTTCTCAAGTTTGACCAAGTAGGTGCTAAGGTTACGGCAGAATCTAAATACGTAGCCGCAGGTACGAAGTACAAAGCCGAACTTTTTGTTTCTGCTTCTTCTACTACTGCAAAGCCTACCATGAGTTCAAGTGTCGGTGGTGTTTCTGTAGACCAAGCCACAGGTATTGGTAAAATTGAATTTACGGCAAGCGCAGGCGACTATAACAAAGAAGGCGTTTCTGAAAAGTCTTGGAGAGGCTCTATCACCATCAAAAATGCTGCTGGTATTGATACTACCTTGACTGTTGATGAAAAATACTTCGTTGTAAAGCCTGTTATCGACGTACAGTCTGCTTCTGTTCAAGCACTTTATTTGAAGTGCGGCAACGAGCTTAACATTCAAGTTCCTGCTTTAGGTGCGCTTTATGACCCTTCTTTCACCGCTTCTGGTGGTAGCGTTATCAAAGGTGCTTCTAAGGGTATGGTTACGATTGTACCTGACGGCAAAGAGGTTACGATTGGCGTATCAAGCGGTGGTAACAAAATCGGCGACAAAAAATTCAATGTTCGTCTTGTGCCTAAGCCTGCCATTGAAGTCGTAAAGTTGAATATGAAAACTGGCGGTCCTCCTCCTCAAACTATTGCAGTGAAAGCAGTTGCCGACCAAAGTTTTGCACAGTTCTTACCAAAAGATGCACGTTATCGTGTAGCTGAATTTACCGTAACTTTGGCACGTGGCAAGCGTCCTGTAGGCGCACCTATCACCGTTCGTGGCGATAGCGGCAGCGTAGCAGCTTTGGCAGCTTCTGCAAAAGACGGCGACCGTATGATTATTGAAGTAAAGAGCGTACAGCGCATGAACTTCCAAAATCAGGTTGAAAACGTAGGTGGTATCGGTGATGTAATCTTCACTTATCCAATCTCTATGTAATTTCGCAACCTTATCGATTTTGCCCTTATGGGCAAGAAAGAAAGCCGTTTCTGAAAAGAAATGGCTTTTCTTTTTTTGTGCTGAAAAAAGCCCTCAAAAGCGATTATTTTTTCAAAAAAAGCAGCCAAGAAAGTGTATTTTTGCGCGATATTTCCTAAATTGCCCTATCAAAACCAATACACACAAACCATGGCGAAAGTAAAAGAGAAGAAGGGTAGCAAAGAAGCCACCCCCACCACTTTTTCTAAGGAAACCTACCTCAAATGGTATGAAAGCATGCAACTGATGCGCAAGTTTGAGGAAAAGGCAGGACAACTTTACGGACAGCAAAAGATTCGCGGTTTTTGCCACCTCTATATTGGGCAGGAAGCGTGTGTGGCAGGTGCTGCCAGTGCCTTGACTCCCGACGATAAGTGGATTACGGCATATCGCGACCATGCGCACCCCTTAGCAGTAGGGGCTTCGCCAAATGCGATTATGGCAGAGCTATACGGCAAAATTACAGGTTGCTCGAAAGGTAAAGGTGGTTCTATGCACATGTTTGATAAAGAACACAACTTTTTGGGCGGACATGGTATCGTAGGCGGACAGGTGCCGCTGGGTGCAGGCATTGCTTTTGCTGAAAAGTATTTAGGCACGCCCAACCTTTGCATCTGTTACATGGGTGATGGCGCAGTTCGACAAGGTGCTTTGCATGAAGCCTTTAATATGGCGATGCTTTGGAAACTGCCCGTTATCTTTGTCATCGAAAACAATGGCTATGCGATGGGAACTTCGGTAGAGCGTACTTCGAATGTTACCGAACTCTACAAGTTGGGTTTGGCGTATGACATGCCTTCCGAAGCGGTAGATGCCATGAGTGTAGAAGCCGTACACCTTGCCGTAGAAAAGGCAGCAGAAAGGGCGCGAAAAGGTGAAGGGGCAACCTTGCTCGAATTTAGAACTTATCGCTACAAGGGACACTCTATGTCTGACCCTGCCAAATATCGCACACGCGAGGAGGTAGAAGCCTACAAAAAACTTGACCCCATAGAGCAGGTACGCGCAACGCTTTTAGAAAAAGGATTTGCTACCGAAGCCGACTTGGAGGCGATTGATGATAAAATAAAGGCGCAGGTGGAAGAATCGGTGCGCTTCGCCGAAGAATCGCCTTTCCCTGACCCTGCGGAAGCCTTTAAAGACGTATATGTGCAGAGCGACTACCCCTACATCATGGATTAGAAATTTCTGAACCTCTGCCCTGCCCTCTTCCCAAAGGGCAGTGGTGTTCAATTCTAAAAAACAGACACAAATGTAGGGACAAGGCATTGCCTTGTCCGAAGTAGGATTGAAATAAAAAAGGGTTCAAGCCAAAAACAGACCTAACACGACTATAAAATGGTTAGGTCTGTTTAAAAAAAATTTTTACTTTTTTGAAAAGATAGCATCTTATTTTTTAATGTTATGAAAAATCAGACAGGAACAAGCCACGATTTTATTAACAACCTTCGCCTTCCTACCAAAGAAAATCCGCTACGCATCTTGATGAGCGCGTGTTTGGCAGGTGTGCCTTGTGGTTATGACCAGACGGCAAATGGGGTTTATCCCAGCGCACTCAAAATTTTATCGTATCCTACGGCGAAAGTCATACGCTTTTGTCCCGAAGAGTTTTCCTTTGGTTCGCCACGTGCTATGTGTGATATACATGGGGGCGATGGCTTTGATGTTTGGGAAGGGCGTGCCAAAGTTCTGACTTCAGACGGCGAAGATTGGACAGAAGGCATGAAAGCGGCTGCCGAAAAGATGTTGGCGTTGGCGGAAAGTGAAGCCATAGAAATAGCCGTTTTGATGGACATTAGTGCGGCTTGTGGCAGTACAGTGGTGTATCAGGGCAATCGCTTTGCAGCGGAGAAACGCTATCAGGCAGGTGTGGGTGTGGTTACTGCCCTCTTGCGCAAGTCGGGTTTTAGGGTAATAAGTCAGCGCGATTTTGCTTCTTTGGAATTGCTTTACGCCAAATTAGACCCAAGCCACTTTGTAGATAGCCAAAAAATAGACCATCAAGAAACAGAGTGGTATCAAAACTATTTTAAGTAAAGGTTTGAAAAAAGGTTTAAATAGTTGTTATTCATGTGGTAGTTTTTTTCCACAATGGGGACAATAATCGTAGGGATAGGCGTTTTTGTGCGTATGCCTCTTGCGCAATTTCTTGGCTTCTTGCAGTTTTTCCAAAAAGCCTGCACTCAAAATACTGGTAGGCAAAGCCACAATGCCAATCCCTAAAAAGGCAATTACGCCATTGAGGAGTTTGCCTAAGCCCGTTATGGGTACGACATCGCCATACCCTACGGTAGTCATCGTAACGACTGCCCACCAAAGCGTATTGATAATGTTTGGGAAATGAGGATTTTCCTCCCCCTCGATGTAGTACATCAGCGTAGCGGCAATGATGAGCAGAATTTGGGCTAAAAGTAGCGTCGTGAGCAGTTCGTCGCGTTTTTCGGCAATTACCTGCCCTACTAAGCCTAAGGAGCGCGAATAGCGTTTGAGTTTGAGCAGGCGCACAATTCGCAAAACACGCAAAAGGCGAAGCAGGCGCAAATCGCCCCAACCCAACATGGGCAAAAAGAAAGGCAAAATTGCCAATAGGTCTATAATGGCTAAGGGCGAAAAAACATAACGTAAGTAAGCAATCCCGCGATGTTTGTACTTATATTTGGCGGGTGCGCTAAAAAGGCGGAGCAGGTATTCTACCGAAAAAACGTAAATCGTAAAGTATTCAAAAGAGAGTAAGTATATTTTATAAGAGCTTTCAATATCTTTGTATGATTCTATTACAGTTTCTACTACACTTAAAATGACTAAAATAATAATAAAAACATCAAAAATCAGGCTTGGCAGGTTGCCTTTTTCATGCTTTTCTACGATATTGAAAACGCGCTCTTCCCAGTATTGGAGTTTTGGGTTCATAAATGAGAAAATAAAAAGTGATAAATATTGAAATGGGATTAGAAGACCAGATAGAAAAGGCGGATAGAGGCGGCTATTTTTGTTTTTCCTGCCAAAAGCAGACAAACAAAAATAGCTTAAAAAAGCCAAATTGCAAAAAAAATGCCTTTACAGCCTAAGCAACTAAAAATATTCTTTTGCACCCTAAAACGAGCTTTTTACGCTCAATTTCTTACTTTTTACGACAAAAAAAGGTCGGCGAGCCTACTTTGTAGTTTAGCTTCTTACTCTTTCTTGTGCTTTTTGCCCTTATTTTTATTGAAAAAAACTTGCACGTGTAAAATCTTTGTATTAGCTTTGCGTTTGAGTATTAGGCAGTTGCTTTTTATTCGCACACGCTTTTACCAGACTTGATAAGGACGATTACTAAGTATTATTTTTTTACAAAAAATCGCGCACGTGAATTAAACTCTACTTCTCAAACCCTTTTCTGCCGCCTTTTTAGCTTATTCAAACCAATGCCCTAACGAGGCTTTTTTTGGCTTTCCTAAAAAAAAAGAGGCAGAATTTTGTTTTTTCAATTCAATTCACTATCTTGTCGTTAAAATCCTATTTCTTCTTTGTATTCTCTTATTCGGTCTGCCGAAAACTGCCTACTGAATGGGTTTCTGTGATTCTTCACAAACCTCCTACCCCTTACTACTACCTACTCTTCAACAATTACACTCAAATACTAAAAAGAGCTACGCCATGAATTTTTATCAAATGAACAAGCGCGTGCGAACTTGGACATTGGCAGCCTCCCTAACATTGGGCTTGGGTACGTTCGTCCTTCCTTCCACTCCTATCTATGCCCAAACGACGCAATACGCGCGTCATGCAGAAGCCGAAGCTGATGCTTTTTTTGAAAAAGGGTATTACGAGTTAGCACTCAAAAACTACCTGCTTTCCTTCCAACAAGATAGGCAGGCGCACCATCTGCACTACAAATTAGGGCTAACCTACTATCATTTAGCAAATTATCAGAAAGCCGAAGACCATTTTAATTGGGTCGCGGTCTATAAAAGAGAGGCGAGTTTCGCTGAATATTATTTTTGGCGCGGTGCTACTAATTTTTGGCTAAAAAATAGCAAAAAAGCCGACGCTTTCCTACAAAACGCCAAAGCGCAAGGCACATACATGCAAGGCGGTCTATATCTTTATTTGGCAAGAAATGAAGAATTGCGCAAACAGACCAATTTGGCACGAGAATATTACCTCAACGCCCTCAATGAGGCAGGTGGAGCTTTCGAAGTGGAAATTTATGGGCAGGCACTGTGCTTTTTTCGCGAAAAGGGAGATGCCTCAAATTATTTCAAGTATGCCAATACTTTGAGAGAAGAACTCAAAGCACAGGTCAGTCAGATTGAGCCTTTCCAAAGCCACCTTTTTAATGTAGGCAGGTATCTCTCAAAAGAATCTAAGTTTTTGTTTATCAACCCTGAAATTTCCGAAAAGAAAGAAAACCTTGTTATCAGGGTTTCCGACCCACGTTTTGTACTACAAGCCAAAATCCGTACAGGTTTTGAGTTGGAAAAAGCTTGGGTGCGCCGTCTGAAAACAGAAACGCCTATTTTAGCTTCCAATCGCGGACTTCTGACCGATAACAATAAATCTTACAATGAATATATCATTTCGGAGGAGGTCTTTTTAGAGCCGGGTATCAATAAAATTACGGTCTGGTGCAAGTACAAACATTTTGACCGCGTTTTTACTTCGCACGAAGTAGAAGTGCATTACGACCCTGCTGCACCGCTCGTAGTGGCAGACGCGACAGCGAATCATTACTCACAGGCTTTTGAGATGTCATTAGAGCAACAAAAAGACTTAGAGATGGCGAAGAAAAAGCCCAAGATTTGGTGTGTATCCGTCGGTATTTCCGACTACGCGCATGAAAAAGACCTTCAATATAGCAAAGATGATGTCTATCTCACCGATAACTTTTTGGTGTCTGTAAAAGGCGGTGCTATTCCTGAAAAGCAAAGAAGGCTTTTAGTAGATAGCAAAGCCACAAAACCTGCTATTTTGGCGGCTCTTAATCAGTTGGCGCGTCAGGCAGGTGAAAACGACATTTTTATGTTTTATTTTGCAGGGCATGGCATAGAAGGTTATTTTGTCCCTTACGAAGGCGTAGGCACTAATAAGCGCACCCTTTTGAGCCACCAAGAAGTTTTGAGCGTCTTTGACAATTCGAAAGCCAAACAAAACATCATCATCGCCGATGCCTGCCATGCAGGAAGCCTCGAAGATGCAGCCCACCACAATACACGCTCTTTGGGAAGCACTTTTGCACTCGATTCTTACTACAAGCGCATTACGGAGGCAAAAGGTGGCAGAATGCTCTACTTGCTTTCCGCAAAATCTAACGAGTTAGCCATCGAAACGAGCCAAAACGGGCAAGGCGTTTTCACTTTCTACCTTTTAGAAGGTTTGAAGGGAAAGGCAGATTTTGACAAAAGTGGCTATGTAGAGGCAGAGGAAATTAGCGCGTATGTCTTAGAAAAGGTTGCGCAGGCGACAGGTTACAGACAAAACCCGATTATTGGGGGCGATTATGACCCAAGACTGCCCCTCTCTTTGGTCGTGGAATAGGATTTGATAGTCAAGAGTTGGTCAAAGTTATGACCGAAAAGGGCTTATCACAAGGCGCGTTTAATCTTGCCTTATGATAAGCCTTCTTTTTTAGGTCGGAAACCAGAAATGACTTTCAAAAAATGACTTTTAAACCAATACTTTCAAGGCAATTTCGAAAGCCGTTTCCGTTAGGCGCGTTTTTTCGGGATTGAGGGCGCGTACTTTTTCTAAGGCTTCGAAGATGATGCGTGAGGTATCTTCGAAGATGCTCTTATCGCTCATATCTACCTTGTCTTGGCTCATTAAATAGGCAAAGACACGTGCCATGCCGCAGTTGGCGATAAAGTCAGGTATCACCGAAACACTTTGGTCGGCATATTCGGCTATCTTGCCTACAAAAATTTCAGGGTCGGCAAAAGGCACATTTGCGCCCGAAGAAATGACTTCTAAGCCGCCTTTTTGCATGCGCTCGATTTGCGCCTTCGTAACCAAACGTGAAGCCGCCGCAGGGATAAAAATTTCCGCGCCGATGTCCCAAATTTTTTCGCTAACGGTTTCAAAAGCGAGCATGTCGGCGTGATGGAGTTGATTGCCTTTTTTATCTAAAAAGAGTTGTTGGATTTCTTCGAAAGAAAACCCTTTTTCATTGAGCAGTCCGCCTTCTCTATCGATGATACCGACGATTTTCACACCTTTTTGTGCCAAATAGAAAGCGGCGGCACTGGCTACATTGCCCCAACCCTGAATGATGGCGCGTTTTTGGCTCAAATCCTGTTGGTTTTGCCAAAGTTGGTAGTAGTGAAAAACTGCCGAAGCTACGCCATAGCCCGTAATCATATCGGCAACGGTATATTTGCGGCTCAAATCAGGCGTATAGATGGCATCATCTAAGACTTTGATAACACCATAACGAAGCTGCCCAATGCGGTTGATTTTCTGGGGTTTGGTAGGCTGAAAGTGTCCTGTAAATACGCCTTCTTGTGGATGCCAAACGCCACAACTTTCCGTAATGGGAATGACCTCGTGAATTTCATCTACGTTCAAATCGCCTCCTGTGCCATAATAACTGCGCAAAAGCGGCGCAACGGCTTTATACCACCTTTCCAAAACGCCTGCCTTGCGCGGGTCATGCGGGTTGAAATTGATGCCTGATTTTGCCCCCCCAATGGCGGGACCTGAAACGGTAAATTTTACCTCCATCGTTTTGGCAAGCGATTTTACTTCGTGCTTATCCAAACCTACACGCATGCGCGTGCCGCCGCCTGCCGCGCCACCGCGCAAAGAATTGATGACCACCCAGCCGACAGCTTCTGTTTCGCTGTCGTGCCACTCGAAAACGATTTCGGGTTCTTTATTTTCAAATTTTTGTAGCAACTCGCGCATGGCGGTGCTTGTGCTTGTCTGATGTGTGTTCATGGGTCTAAGGATTTTAAGGTTCTGACTTTAAAGGTAGGAAAAATCTATCAAACGGGGATTGTCGAGGGCAAAGATGACCTGTCAAAAATTATTGTCGTTTGTAGGGACAAGGCACTGCCTTGTCCTAACTTGTATTGAAATAAAATTTGAAAACAGTAGCCTTAAAAATCGTTGCCAAAAAGTTTTGAGCTTACCACACCCTTGCCCAAATCCATGCGCAGGGCAATGCCACCGTAAAAAGTGGCAGGAACGGTGTGTTTGAAATACTGTTCGTTTTGGTCTTGTAGGTAGAGATTGCGGAAAAGGGCATAGCCGCCTTCGGCTTCTAATTGCCAACGGCTACCGATTTTATAGCTTACCATCAGCCCCGACCGAAGGTGCGTATAGTTTAGGTTTGGATTTTGAAAAGTAGGGTTTAGGTTTTGGTTTCCTATCCAATTCAAGTTGGGTATGATGCCGCCCCGAAAACTTAGCAGGCTTGTTGTCCAATCTACATTTAGTTTTTTATTGATTTTGTAGCTCAAAGTGGCTTGGGCAGGCAGCAAAATTTGCGTCGTTAGGTTTTTGGCAATCTTACGATTGATACCCAAAAGCGGCACAGGCAGGAAGCGTTTGTATTGATAAAGCAAGGCTACCCCATAAATATTGTGTTTGTAGATGCCCTTGATTTGTAGCTTGGCAAAGGCAGCGATACCAAAGGGGTGCATCTGGTCTAAACTTTGCCCTTCTTGCACAAAGCCCAAGTTGAGGGTATAAAAATATGCCCCTTTGAGCAGTGCGCCGCGAATCCCCGAAATACCGATAGAGGCGTTGTAGAGGCGCGAATTGGGGCTTGCATATTCTACGTTTGGGGTGCGAAAGCCTGTATTGAACGTTAGAAAATGATAGGAGGCTTTCAAAGAAAGGTCTTGTAGGCTTGCTTCCACTTTTCCACTCAAAGGCACAACGGCATTGAGCGAGTAGCGGTTCATCTGAAAACGGAGGCTATCATTGATGGCTTGCGAGGGCAAATAGTCCATGCCGAGTCGGACATGAGGGCGAAAAAGAAAGCCTAAGCCTATTTGTTGAGCCTGCAAAGACGCATTTTCCATCGAAGCCCAAAAAAGAAAAAGGCACAGAAAGCGAAAGAGTAGGAAGGAGGGTTTCATAAAAAAAGAAGAAGGATAGGAGTAGAGAAAAGACAAAATAAACGCTTTTTTTGGAAACAACAATTTCTATTTTTTACTTTCGAGCAAGATTAAGCAAGATTGGGCAAGATAAGGTAAGATTGGGAAAGAAGAAGGCAGCCGAAATATTTTTGCCCTTACAACTAATTTTATCTGCATACCAAAATGCTGAAATTTTAGCAAAAATGCTATTTTTGTGAAAAAATTGCCTTTCAAACTTCAATCGCTACTTTTTGAGCAGTAGAAATCGTCTGATTGAAGCAGGCGCAGTGCCTTAGTTGCAAGTGTGTTTTGAAATTTAAAGTCTTATTTGTTTCTTTTATTTTCCTTTTCTTTTTGTATGGCAGATTACGAATCTCTTTTTTATGAAGTTGCGCTCTCCTTAGTGCCGCAGGTGGGAGCTAAAAGTGCAAAAGCCTTGTTTGCGCATTTTGGTTCGGCGCGAGAAGTTTTTGAGCCAAAGGCGGCGCGTGAGGTAGCACACTTTTCAGGATTGGCGCAGGCTGCCGAAATTTCGAAGCGTTTGCAACAGGAAAAGGATAGCTTTTTTTCTAAAACCGAAAAGATTTTGCGACAAGCGGCACAGAATCAGGTAGAAATTATCTGTTATACCGAAAATCGCTACCCTAAGCGGCTACTCAATAGCCACAATCCGCCTTTTTTGCTCTACTACAAAGGGAAGGCAGATTTGAATCCTCCTAAAAGCGTGGCGATTGTCGGGACGCGACAGGCTTCGGAATACGGGCGCAACCTGACGGCAGAAATTGTAGCCGACCTACAACCTTATCAGCCCTTAGTGGTGAGCGGTTTGGCGTATGGGATTGATATTGAGGCACATAAAAAGGCGTTGCAGGTGGGTTTGCCTACGGTTGCGGTTATGGCGAATGGCTTGGATAAAATCTACCCTGCCTTACATCGCCCTACGGCGCAAGCCATGATAGAAGAAGGCGGACTGCTTACAGAGGATACTTTTGGCGTAACGGCACAGCCGACGCGCTTTCCACAGCGAAACCGAATCATTGCCGCCTTAGCCGATGTCGTCATTGTGGTAGAAGCAGCCCAAAAGGGCGGCGCACTCATTACGGCGCACCTTGCCAATGATTACAATCGAGAGGTATTTGCGGTAGCAGGCAGAATTACAGACCCCAGCTCTGCGGGTTGTAACCATCTTATCAAGACCCACAAGGCGCACCTTTATACAGGTATTGAAGATATTGAATATATTTTGAAATGGGATATGGATAAAATGGCGCGTCCTTCGCACAATCTTATCCTTTTTGACAACCTCACCCAAGAAGAGAAACGCATTGCAGCACAATTAAAAGAGGCAGGCAATACGTTACACATCGACGAGATTGCCCTTCGAACCGAACTGCCACTTAATCGTTTGGCTTCTGTATTGGTAGAAATGGAGATGAAAGACTACATTAAAGCGTTACCGGGCAAAAAATTTCTCTGGCGCGGACATTGATTTTTTTGTCTAAATTCCTGATTTTGAGGCTTTTTTGAAAATGAAATGCGCAGAAAGCGAACAAAAAATAAAAAAATGCTTTTTTTTTCGCCTTCCCTCTTGACAGCAATTCTAAAAAGCACTACCTTTGCATCACAATTCAACGCAAGGCTATTCAAATCGTTTTCAAAACCGTTTTCGATTGCTTTTCGAATAAAACTTGTATCTGAAAAGTAGTACAAACGTTACTACAAAAAAGCCTCCTTAGCTCAGTTGGTAGAGCTACTGATTTGTAATCAGTAGGTCGGCGGTTCGAGTCCGTCAGGGGGCTCAAATTTCAAACCCTAAAAGTCGATAAGATTTTTAGGGTTTTTTGTTGGATTTTATGAAAGGAAAAGGAATTAGTCTGTTCGAATCTATAGATTGATAGCTACCTAAGTTTTATTCCTAATTTTTTCCTGCAACTGTAAAATCGCCCCTACTAAGGCTTCGGGTCGGGGTGGGCAGCCTGCCACATAAACATCGACGGGAATGATTTTATCAACACCTTTGACAACGTGATAGCCATGCTGCCAATAAGGTCCTCCGCAATTAGCACAACTGCCCATCGAGATAACATAACGCGGCTCTGCCATCTGTTCGTACAATCTTTTAATGCGGTCTGCCATTTTGAAGGTAACAGTGCCAGACACGATAAGCACGTCTGCCTGCCTTGGTGAGGCACGTGGAAAAACCCCAAACCTATCTAAGTCGTAAGCCGAACTATAAGCCGACATCATCTCTATGGCACAGCACGCCAAGCCAAAACTAAGCGGCCAGAGCGAGGAGGCACGCGCCCATTTGAGTAGTTCGTCTAATTGCGCCCAAATAAGTTCGCCTTCGCCTGTCTTGATGGCAGGGGTAGCGGCAAGGGTAGGAAGTTCGAGGGAAAATTGAGGCGAAGTATCGGGCGAACTCTTGTTAGAATTGTCGTCAGAATTGTCGTGCAAAATATGGCGGGAATTAGGGTCGGATTGGGGAAACATCTCGAAAGGGAGGCAGAAAAAGAGTCGGGTATCAAAAAGGCATCAAGATAAAAGTCTGCTAAGACTATGCTAAAACAAAGATAGGATACAGATGGGACAAGGCAAAGATACGAAAAGATGGGCAATTTTGGCATAGGATAAAAGGTAATCGAGATTGAAAAAAAATTAAAAACGGGTGAAAATGACAAAAATTGAAATTTTATTCACACGCTTGCATTTGGCAAATCGCTAAGGTTAAGTATATTTGCATTTCCTTGAAGGCTTTAAAAGAGGCAAAAAGTAGAAAAAACAAGCCAAAAAGTGGGTCTTTGCTTCTATCAGACGAGTCTTGTGGTTTTGTAAGCCTGCTCTGCCCCTTACTTTGTATCCTACTTAGATTCCTTTTAGGTTCAAAATAGACCCCGTTAGCTCCCTATTAGACTAAAATCCAAATAAAAGAGCAAGCACCCTGCTACAGCTCATTTCAATTAACCCTCTTATCATAAATCAAACCCTAACAAAATGACCCTCCTCGAAATCTTAGCTATAGTCGTGTTCTGCTTAGGATACTTGGCTATCGCTTTGGAGCATAACCTCAAACTCAATAAGGCAGCTCCTGCGCTACTTATCGCCGTCCTCTGCTGGACGCTTTATGTGGTAGGCTTTTTAGACGACGAAAAGAAGCTACACAGCATCATTCACGGCGATTTATTGCATCATTTAGCCGAAACAGCGCAAATTCTATTTTTCCTTCTGGCAGCCATGACGATTGTAGAAGTCATCGATGCCCATCAAGGTTTCGAGATTATCACCAAGCGGATTCAGACCCAACGAAAGCGGACACTCCTCTGGATTATCTGTTTTGTAACCTTCTTTCTCTCTGCCGTTTTAGACAACCTAACCACTTCTATTGTAATGGTTTCGGTCTTGCGAAAGTTGGTGAGCAAGCGCAATGATAGGATTTTCTACCTTAGTATGGTCGTCATTTCTGCCAATGCAGGTGGGGCTTGGTCGCCTATCGGGGACGTAACAACGACGATGCTTTGGATTGGCGGACAAATTACGGCTTCCAAAATTATCGTTACCCTGATTCTGCCCAGTTTGGTCTGTATGATAGTGCCGCTTTTTGTGGCGGGTTTGCAGCTAAAAGGCAAATTAGACCCCATAGATTTGGGTAAGATGGCAGAAAAAGGAGGGCATCATAAAGTAGATGTGCATGACAATGAGCGCAACCTGATTTTTGCCTTAGGCGTGGGCGGCTTGCTCTTTGTACCTTTATTCAAAACCATTACGCATTTGCCGCCTTTTATGGGGATTTTGTTTAGTTTGGGCTTAGTCTGGACAGTAACTGAAGTTTTGCACCAACGCAAAGACGACAACAACGCCGCCGACAATCTTTCTGTTATGGCGGTCTTGCAGCGCGTAGATGTGCCAAGTGTGCTATTTTTCTTAGGTATTCTATTAGCCGTCGGTGCGCTACAATCTATGGGAATTTTAGGCGATTTGGCACAGTGGCTCGATAAAACGGTGGATAATTATCATATCGTCGGACTTATTTTGGGCTTGCTCTCTGCCCTTGTGGATAACGTGCCACTCGTCGCCGCCTCTATGGGTATGTATCCTATTTCAGAAATAGCAGGTTCGCCTTATGCGATTGATGGCGCATTTTGGCACTTTATCGCTTATTGCGCAGGTACGGGCGGTAGCACCCTCATTATTGGCTCGGCAGCGGGCGTGGCAGTCATGGGCATGGAGCATATCGACTTTATTTGGTATCTCAAACGCATTGCTTGGCTTTCTATTATCGGCTATGTGGCAGGTGCGGCTTGTTATATGGCGATAGAGTTTTTGTTTTTGGTCTAATAGGGTATAAAAATAAACGCCTTCGCTTTGTTCGCCCTATGCGGATAAGGCGAAGGCTTCTTCCCTACCCAAAAGCTATTTGGTTTTATTTTTCAAATTATTTATTTTCCAACTCCAAAAAATACTCACATGGCTTTATTAGAAGTGGGCAATTCTTACCGTCTTCCTTTTTCCTACACCCAAGAGCAGGTCAATCGTTTTGCCGAAGTTACAGGCGACAACAACCCTTTACACAGCGACGAGGCTTATGCTGCCACTACGCCCTTTAAGCGTCCGATTATGCATGGCTTTTTAGGGGGGAGTGTATTTTCTAAAATCTTCGGGACACTTTTTCCCGGTGAAGGTACGGTCTATCTAAGCCAAAACCTGCGTTTTATGCGTCCTATGTTTGTAGATACGCCCTACGAAGCCGTCCTGACAATTAGCGAAATTGATAGAGAAAAGCATCGCGCTACGGTGCAGACGCAAGTTATCGATGTCAATTCGGGCAAAGCAACGATAGAAGGCGAAGCGATTGTGATGCACCTCGCCAAGCTATAAGTACAATCATAAAAAAACAAACGCTAAATGGTGTTTTTACCAATTTTTATTTTGCTTTCAATTTGAAAAAGAAAAAACCTTATAGATTTTGGTCTATAAGGTTTTTTAGCAGGTTGAAAGTCGTGTTTTTCAAATTACATCATATCCATTCCGCCCATTCCGCCACGTGGCATAGCTGGCTCGGCTTCTTTTGCATCTGGGTCTTCGGCAATGACACACTCGGTAGTGAGTAGGAGCGAAGCGATAGAAGCGGCATTTTCAAGGGCAAGGCGTGTAACCTTAGTAGGGTCGATGACACCCGAAGCGATAAGGTTTTCAAACTTATCTTCGCGTGCATTGTATCCAAAATCCGCGCTGCCTTCTTTTACTTTTTGTACGATAACCGAAGCCTCAAGCCCTGCATTGCCTACGATAGTGCGCAAAGGCGACTCTACCGCTTGGCGAATGATGTTCACGCCTGTTTCTTGGTCTAAATTTTCTACCTTGCCGTTGGCGAGGGTAAGGTCTTTTAGGGCATCGATGGCGCGAATCAAGGCAACACCTCCCCCAGGCACTACGCCTTCCTGTACGGCAGCGCGTGTTGCGTGAAGGGCATCATCTACGCGGTCTTTTTTCTCTTTCATTTCTACTTCGGTAGCAGCACCGATATAGAGAATGGCTACGCCGCCTGCCAATTTCGCCAAACGCTCTTGGAGTTTTTCGCGGTCGTAATCAGAGGTAGTTTTTTCAATTTGCGCTCTAATTTCAGCTACACGACGCTTGATGTTGTCGCTTTCGCCTGCGCCATTGATAAGGGTAGTATTGTCTTTGTCGATGGTGATTTTTTCGGCTCTGCCCAAATAATCTAAGGTAGCATTTTCGAGCTTATAGCCTCTCTCTTCCGAGATAACTGTGCCGCCTGTCAAGATGGCAATGTCTTCGAGCATCGCCTTTCTGCGGTCGCCAAAGCCGGGTGCTTTTACGGCTGCAATGCGGAGTGCGCCACGAATCTTATTGACAACCAAAGTAGCGAGGGCTTCACCATCTACGTCTTCGGCAATGATAACCAAAGGCTTGCCTGTTTGTACTACTTGCTCTAAAACGGGCAATAATTCTTTCATAGCCGAAACTTTCTTATCATAGATAAGGATAAAGGGGCTGTCGAGTTCAGCTTCCATCGTTTCGGTGTTGGTTACGAAGTAAGGAGAAAGATAGCCGCGGTCGAATTGCATACCTTCTACGGTCTTGACTTCGGTTTCTGTGCCACGCGCTTCTTCTACGGTGATAACGCCGTCTTTGCCTACTTTGTCCATCGCATCAGCAATCATCTTACCGATTTCGTTGTCGTTGTTGGCAGAAATAGAGGCTACCTGTGCAATTTCGTTAGAAGAGCTAATAGGGCGCGACTGTGTTTTGAGGTGCGAAACAATGGCAGTAACGGCTTTATCCATACCACGCTTCAAATCCATAGGGTTTGCGCCTGCGGCTACGTTTTTCAAACCTGCATTAAAAATGGCTTGTGCCAAAACGGTAGCGGTGGTAGTGCCATCACCAGCAGTGTCGGCAGTCTTAGAGGCTACTTCTTTGACTAGCTGCGCACCCATATTTTCTACGGGGTCTTTCAATTCAATTTCTTTGGCTACGCTCACGCCGTCTTTGGTTACGGTAGGCGCACCAAACTTCTTATCGATAACTACATTACGACCCTTGGGACCCAAGGTAGTCTTGACAGCATTGGCTAAGGTATCTACACCTTTTTTGAGTTTTTCTCTTGCTGAAATATCGAATGTTACTTTTTTTGCCATAATATAAAGAGAGTATGAAAATGTCGAGTTGAGAAACGAAATAAAGAAACGGAAATGTACTAAAAAAAGAACCTAAAGCTCGAAATATGACGAAGTGCGATTAAATAACCGCATAGATGTCGGCTTCGCGCATAATCAAATAATCCTTGCCATCGATGGTAATTTCTGTACCAGAATATTTACCATACAATACAGCATCGCCTACCTGTACGGTGAGAGGCTCGTCTTTTTTACCAGCACCTACGGCTACGATAGTGCCGCGCTGGGGTTTTTCCTTTGCGCTGTCAGGGATGATGATACCACCTGCGGTTTTTTCCTCTGCGGCAGCAGGCTCTACGACTACGCGGTCGGCTAAGGGACGAATAGATAGCTTGGACATATTAGCTTTAACTGTGTTTAGTGTTTGAAACAATGAAAACAAAAAAACAAATTCCGTCTTTTGGCGCAAACTTTTCGAGCGAAACATATCGCGAAAAAGACGCGCAAGAGAGGTGAAAGGAGTTAGTGAAAGCCCGATTTGGCGTTTCTGATATGCCTTTTTTCATGAAATGTGCCAAGCCTGCAAAGAAGCCTTTTTTCGTACTCTTTTTCAGTAATTGGCACAAGCAGGCTATAAAAAGCGGCGAAAAAGTTTTTTTTTGGCAGAAAAGAGCCGACTTTTTTTCAGAAAGCCTGACATTTTGTCGTATTTTGGATTTCGAAAATGTAGCGCGAAGCTCCAGCTTGGCAAGAAAGGCATCACAAACTTCGCCCCCCAAGATGCTTTCGTTACTTTTTGTACCTTTGCAGGGCTTTTATACCAAACAAACCCACAAGAGAGCAAAATTAGAGATGAAACACAAAGTCAGTGCGGTACTTATCGTGATGAATGAGGCGGCGATTTTGGAGAATACCCTTCGAGCCTTGCAATGGTGTGATGAAATTGTGGTCGTAGATTCGGGCAGTACCGACGGTACGGTCGCCCTTTGCGAGCAGTACGGTTGTAAGGTATTCTACAAAGCCTTCGAGGGTTTTGGCGAGCAAAAACGTTTTGCCGTAGCGCAGGCGGAGCATGAATGGATTTTATCAATAGATGCCGACGAGGTACTTTCCGAAGGGCTGCAAACCGAAATACAGGCGGCGTTGGCACAGCCTCATATTGCAGAGGCTGGTTTTTATTTGCCACGCACGCTTATTTTTTGGGGCGAAAAAATCCGTTCAGAATACAAAGTGCCTTGTTTGCGCCTTTTTCATCGCCAAAAGGGTGAGGTTACGCCTGATAAGGTGCATGAAACCATCAAGGTCAGCGGCGAAATTGGCAGTTTCAAAAATCCCATTTGGCACGATAGCTACCGCAGCATACACGACTATTTTCATAAATTTAATAAATATACAACCTTAGCCGCCCAAGAGATTTTTCACAAAAAAAAGGGGAAAGGCAAATGGCTCATTGTGGTCAGATTGCCGATAACGTTTTGCCAACTTTTCTTCTTGCGAGGTTGTTTTCTCAATGGCTTTGGCGGTTTTATGTGGTCGCTTTTTTCGGCTTTTTATCCTGTGGTCAAATACATTAAGGTTTTAGAATTGGAGCGAAAGGCAGCGAAGGAAAAGCCAAACTAATCCGAAGAGGTTAAAAAAGAAGTCCTAAAAAGCGTGAAATTTATCCGAACTTGCTTACTTTTGACTACTTTTGTCTGTTTGGGATTGCGCCCTGCCTGCTAAGGGGCAAAAAGGGCTTCTCCTACCTTCCTACTTGCTTATTATTGACTGTTTGTTTCCGTTTTCCCATATTGCTTTATGAATCCAATCCAAGGAGTGGGTGTAGCCTTAGTTACGCCTTTTCGCCCCGACGGGGCTGTAGATTATCCAGCCTTAGAACGGCTTTTGGCGCATACTTCGCCTCATGTAGATTTTTGGGTCGTGCATGGCACAACGGGCGAAGCCGCCACTACGACGCGCCCCGAAAAAAACGAAATCTTTGATTTTGTCCGTAAAAACAACCCACGCCGCCTGCCCTTAGTGTATGGTTTGGCATGGAATGACACGCGCCAACTTTTAGAACTTTTAGAAAAAACCGATTATCAGGGTGCAGATGCCTTTCTTTCGGCTGCTCCTGCCTACAACAAACCCTCCCAAGAAGGGCTGTATCGCCACTTCAAAGCCTTAGCCGATGCCGCGCCTGCCCCTATTTTGCTTTACAATGTGCCAAGCCGCACGGCTTGTAACATGACGGCGGAAACCACTTTGCGTTTGGCGCAGCACCCTAATATTATTGGCATCAAGGAAGCCTCTGGCGATTTGGGACAGTGTTTGGATATTTTGAGGCACAAACCCGCTCATTTTCAGTTACTTTCAGGCGATGATGCTCTCACAGTGCCGCTTATTTCTATGGGTGCGACAGGCGTAATTGGGGTCTTGCCTAATGCCTATCCGCAAATTTTTAGTCAGATGACCCATTTGGCGTTAGCAGGCAAGTATAAAGAAGCCGCTCAAAAATTGTATCAAATTGCTGATATTCTACCTTTACTTTTCACAGAAGGCAATCCTACGGGAATTAAAGCAGTATTGAAACTATTAAATATTTGCGAAACAACGGTGCGTCTGCCTTTGGTAGAGCCTACGGATAAGCTCTTGAAACAGTTAGAAGAAAAAATGAAAAGTTTGTAAGTTTTTTAGTCTGATTGGTATTTTCCTTCCTATCAAAACCCTATAAGTTTATCGTTCAAAAAAATACTTTTAGCGTACATAGGCGTAGGGATAAGGCACTGCCTTATCCCTGCGTGCAAGTTATTTTGTGTAGGATTTGGGTAGAAGAAGGGCGAAAAGTCGAGTTTCAATTTGGCTTGTTTTTTTGTATCTTTGTCGGAAAACTAATAAGATTATGAGCAAAAAACTAATCCGTTTCGACTGGGCAATGAAAAAGATGCTGCGCCACAAGGCAAATTTTGGCATCTTAGAAGGTTTTTTGTCCGAATTATTGCGTTTTGATGTAACAATTCAAAG